>NZ_CAQIVA010000062.1:0-8409 GCF_948810725.1 uncultured Rikenella sp. | reverse complement strand
CGCGACCCTTAGCTTGGAAGGCTAATGCTCTACCGACTGAGCTACTTCCGCTTGTTTTCGGTGGTGTTTGCGAGGGGGTGTGCCGTTGTTCTTGTATGCCTCTTTGTTTTAAGGCGGAGGGATTACGTCACTAATGTGCCGTGATCATTGTCTCCGTTTACCCCTGAGATGGATTACGTCACTGGCGTGCCGTGATCCATTGCCTCCCGGCGGGACCCCTACAATAAAACTCTATCGCCGGCAACCTCATGAACTGCGTTCATTTCTGGTTTTCCGCCAGTCCTCGCCTTGCAAGCGAGCTTGCGGCGGGACTGTCTGCAAACCAGAGCCTGACGGCTGAACGGCTTGCCGGATGATAAACTTTTTTGTGGGCGGAGATGGATTCGAACCACCGAAGTCGAAGACAGCAGATTTACAGTCTGCCCCATTTGGCCACTCTGGTATCCGCCCGAGTTTCAACCTGTTAACATTTCCCCGAAAAAGGGAGAACAGGACATTTCGGACGACAAAGATAGGCATTGGTTTTGAATTTCCAAACTTTTTCGTCCTTTACCCTGCTTTTTTTCAACCTATTAGACGGGAGGGGTGAAAAAGGGAGGGTTACAGAACTTTGCGGATGACGATTCCCTGGACGAGATAGAGGTGGCGGATGCGGTCGCGACGGAGGCCGAGGGGGGGCTGGTCGCTGCCGGAGGGGGGGTCGAGCCAGAGGCCGGAGGCGACTTTCCGGTCGGGGCGGATGTAGCCCATTCGGGCGTATTCGCTGGTCACGAGGAGGTAGATCTCGCCGGGGAGAACGGGGCCTTGGGGGTCGACGCGGCGAAGGGCGACGATGGCGCCGGAGGGGATGTCGGGGGCCATGTGGTCGCCGGTGCAGAGGGCGGCGAGGTCGCAGTCGTCGATGCCGGGGATGGAGAGGTGGCCGTCGGGCTGGGCGGTGGCGAGGAGGGAGGGGTCGGAGGCGAGGCGAAGGGCGTCGAGCGGGTAAAAGGGGATGCGTCCGGAGGCGGTGTCGGGACGGGGAGGGAGGGGAAGGCTGGAGAGGTCGGGGCTGGGGCCGTCGCCGGTCAGGAGCCACGAGCGGTCGAAAACGGGGTAGCGACGGACGATCCGGTCGGCGAGGTCTTTGCTGATCCGGTTGCGGTGGCGTTTGATCTGGTAGAGGTTCTGGCTCCGTTTCAGGCCTATGGAAAAGGCGAAGGCGTTGGTAGACAGGCCGGTCCACCGGATGATTTGTTCGAGCCGCTGCCAGTCGGTCATGGTGCAGGAGGTTTGAATGTTACTGCATTATGTTGCAAAGTTGCATCATAATGTTTAAATTTGCTTTATACATTTTATACATGAAATCGAATAACTGATTGTTAATCACCGATAAAACTCGCATCCGACTATACAATAAAATATTTAAATTCGAGTTATCGTCTCCCGTTTAATATTACTTATCTGCTTTGTATGCAGGACGTTCCGAAGGGCTGCCACCGTTCGGAACGTCTCTTTTTTGTATCCGGAGGGGAGAGAGGGGGCTATTCGTACTGCTCGACGGCGCGGATGAAGGCGGCGGGGTCGTCGCAGCTGATGATGTATTGTTCTTCGTAGATGTCTTCGATGAGGACGAAGCCGCTCCAACGGGAGGCGCAGAGACGAAAGAGGCGGCGCTCGCGGAGGTTGAGGTAGAAGCCGTAGTACCCGCCGAAGCCGTAGACGCCCCAAAGGGGGATGCAGTAGCGCATCTGGCGGGGTTCGACGAAGCGGATGTGGCGGATGTCGGAGAGGGGGATCTTGATGAGCTCCATGACGCAGTGGATCTCGACGGAGTGGGGGGAGACGCGCATGAAGCGGGGGATGGAGAGCGAGGCGAGCAGCAGCAGCACGACGACGATGGTGGCGAACCAGGCGGGGAGGTAGCTGGCGCCGGAGAGGTAGAAGAGGAGGCCGACGAGGGTGCCGACGAGGAGGAGGGTGGCGAGGGTGAGCCACCGGGCGCGGCGGTCGAGCCGAAAGCGGAATTTGGGGTCGATGGTGATGGGGTCTTTCATACTATCTACACTACAATATAGGTCGCTGCGCGACGAAGGGGGCGGGGTCTTCAGGCCGGCGGAGGCATTCGGCTGACGATGGACCCCCGGTATAGGTCGCCGGGTCGGGTGGCCCGGGTTGAACCACTTGGGTTTGGGGGCCCGGAAGGGGTGGCCGGTTGGGTGGCCTGGCATGGGTGGCCGGGTTGAACCGCTCGGGGTTGGGCCCCCGGGAAGGTCGCCGGGATGGCCCTCGGTTTGGGCACCCAAGATGGGTGGCCCGAAGGAACCGCCCGAGGTTGAGTGGCCCGGTATAGGCCCCCGAAGTTGAGCCGCGCCGAGATGGGTGGCCCGAATGGTCGTCCGGATGGTCGTCCGGATGGAACCGCCCGGGGTTGGGCACCCGGGAAGGTCGCCGGGATGGCCCTCGGTTTGGGCACCCAAGATGGGTGGCCCGAAGGAACCGCCCGAGGTTGAGTGGCCCGGCAGCCCCCATCGATCAAAGGAAGAGGCCGGCGGCACGGGCGGTGGTGGCGGCCCGAACGGTTTCGACGGAGAGGCCTTTGATCTCGGCGAGGCGGGCGGCGATGACGGGAATGTGGGCGCTCTCGTTCCGGGTCCCGCGGTAGGGGACGGGGGTCAGGTAGGGGGAGTCGGTCTCCAGCACCATGTTCTCGACGGGGATCTGCTCTAGAACTTTCACGACGGAGGAGTTCTTGTAGGTGATGAAGCCGCCGACGCCGATGGCGAAGCCGCCGAGGGTGGCGATGCGTTCGTAGTCTTTGAGTGTCCCCTGGAAGCTGTGGAAGACGCCGCGGATCTGGCCTTGCAGGGGTTCGAGAAGGGGGAATATCTCGTTCCAGGCGTCGCGGACGTGCAGGATCAAGGGGAGGTCGTATTCGATGGCGAGTTGCATCTGAATGACGAGGGCTTGGCATTGCGCGGTGAGGGAGCTGGTGCTCCAGTGGAGGTCGAGGCCGACTTCGCCGATGGCGCACCACTTCACAGGGGGTTCGCGGAGGAGCTGGCGGACGATCTGGAGTTCTTCGCGCCAGCGGGTGTTCTCGTTGACGGAGGTGGGGTGCATGCCGATGGCGGCGCGGCACATGTCGGGGTGGGCCCGGACGGTGTCGAGCAGGGCGCGGTGGCTGCGGGAGTCGACGGCGGGCAGGATGATCTGGCGCACGCCGACGGCGGAGGCGCGGGCGAGGGTCTCGGCGCGGTCGGGGTCGAAGTCGGGGTCGAAGAGGTGGGCATGCGTGTCGACGTAGTAGTCTACGGACGGGAGGGATGCCGGGTGAGGAGTCGGTTGTAAACTTTCCATGCCGTTTCTATTGGGTGGGTCTCGGCCTGAATGGGGTATGGCGCGGTGGCTGCGGCCCAGGCGGATTCCATGGGGTAGTAGTCCGCAGGGGGGGCGTCGCCCCGGTTCATGGCGTCGAAGAAGGTTTGCCAGCGGGGGTAATAAAGGTCGCGCAGGAGGCCGCTCCATTCACGGTGGGCGTAGTCGCGGAGGCCGCCGAGGTCGGCGGCGTGGCGGTTGCCCCAGGTGGTGAGGAGGGTGCGGGCGTTCCAACGGTAAAAGTCTTGCTGGGGTCGCAGTCTGCTCCACTGCATGGCGCTCTCGATCCAGGGGCCGACCATGAATTCGGGTCGGGAGCTGAGGAGGGTGTCTTGCAGCAGCAGGAGGCTGAGGAAGTCGTCGCTGAGGCGGCGAAAGCGCTCGCGGTCGTTCCGGTCGAAGGCGGTCTCGATCTGACGCAATAGTACATTGGCGTGGTCGGCCAGGGCTTGCCGGGCGACGTCGACGAGGTCGTATTCGAAGTTGTTGCAGCCGCGGTACCGATCGGCGACTTGGAGCATCAGGCCCAAGGCGCGACGGGTCTCGTCGGGGTCGTAGTTGAGCCGGGCGGAGCCCCAGCTGGAGACGCGGTCGACGCGCAGGGCGGGACGGGCGCAAAAGACGGATTCGGTGGTTCCTTCCTGTGTGCCGTCATAGGGGGCGTCATAAACCGTATTGGCGAGTATTTTCCAGGCTTCGACCACGGGTGGCAGGGTGCGTCCGTACCGGGCCTGCACATAGCCCTCGACCCACTGGATCCGGTCGAATTTCTCGGGACGCCACGGCAGCTCGTAAAGCAGTTCGAACATCACGGGGTTGTTCTCGATCCCTTCGGGGGTGGTGCCGACGCCGCGAAGGAAGCGGGCGCATGAGCTGTCGGCGTGATGCATGTCGCGGGCGAGGTAATAGCTGTCGATGAGGCGGCGCATCTTGCCGTGCATGCCGACGTTGCCGCCGAAGTTCAGGAGCATGCAGTAGACCCAGTCGTGCCGTCCGTAGCCGCCGTCGCGCCACCAGGGGGAGCGTCGGTCCCCGCCCCACATGGGGCGGCTCTCGCTGAAAAGGTCGAGTACGAGCATATCCCCGCCGGGCAGGTCGCGGATCATCTCGGGGTGGGGGCAGCTCTGCCAGCCCTGAACAACCCAAACGGCGCCGGGGTTGGCGCGTTTCATGGCGTCATAAATGGCTTGCCCGGCGGCAGGAAGGTCGACGCCTTGCGTAGAGCCGCCTTCATGGAAGGGGTCGATGGCGAAATAACGGGCGTCGTCGCCGTACAAGGCTTTGAGGTTCTTATAATAGGTGTCGGCGACGGTCCCGAACCGGGGGTCGGTGGGCAGCAGGAAGGCGGGGCGACGATAACCGCACCAAAGGCCGGGGTCTTGCACTTGGGTGAGCCCTAACTGCCGCCACATGGCGGTGTCGTTGGGCACCATTCCGCCATACCCGGCAAAAACGGGCTGCATGCCCCACTCCCGATACCGCTGGACGATCTTCTGCTCCAGTTCGGCTTGTTTGTCGTACCAGTCGGCAGGGTTGGGCCCGCCCCAGGCTTCGAGGTTGTTCATGAGCCACCAGGCTTGATGTGCGGGCCCGGCGATGAAGCGGTCGATTTGCTCTTTGTCGAACCCGAAATCGAGCAGGGTGTTCCGCCAGACGGTGGCGGAGCCGGTCAGGGACAAGGGGGTGGTGATGCCGTGCAGGGCCATCCAGTCGATCTCTTGCTGCCAGCGTTCCCAGTTCCAAAACGGGGTGGAGTAGGAAAAGGTGCAGTAGTTCATGTAGTACCGCACGAGCATGTCGGTGGCATGCCGCTCGACGGTCTTAGGCTTGGGAAACTTGAGGTGGCTCAGGCGCGGGCGGGGGTTGTTCCAGGTAATCTGCACGCCTGCATAGTACTTGAGGTACCAGTTGAGGCCGACGGCGATGGAGAGGTAATTATTGCCGCGAATGACGATTTTCCCTCCTTTGGCGTCGAGTTCGAAGAAGTCTCGGGGGGATTGCTGTTCTGCGAGTTCGAAGAGGAAGCGGGAGCTCTGGCCGGGCTGGATGCGGTCGACGAGGGCGGACACGGGGTTCCCGGCCGCGCTGCCGAGGGCGGCGAGGGGGGCTCCGAAAAGGGTCAGGAGCAAAAAGAGGGCTATGAAAAACCTGCGGCGCATCAAAGGTGTGCGTTGTTAAAGGCGTGGGCGATCTGGTCGGCGATGCTGTCGACGGCGCCTTGCAGTTTCCCGCCGACCATCATCTTCATCATGGGGTTCAGCTCGATGTCGAGCACGATCCGCATGTGGGTCCGGGGGGTCGACGACCCTTCGGGGGTGGTGTCTTTCATCTGGGTCCAGAAGGTGAAGGGTAACGGAAGGCTGCCGCCGGTGTCGTCGGCGCTCACTTTTATGTGCTTATTGGGCTCGCGCTCGACCATCTTCAGACCGATGGTGAAGCCTTTGGCGCGGAATCGGCAGGTCTCTTCGGTGGCTTCCCACCCGTCGACTTTGTCGGCGAGGATGGGGGTGAAGTTCTCGAAGCTGGACAGGACGCGGAAGATCCGTTCGTCGGAATGGGATATCTGTACTTGCTTGCTGGTGTAACGCATGGCTAATTCTGTGTTTCGTTCGTTTACTGTGTCTGCCCGCAGGAACTACCGCTTTTTTTGGGGGGTCGGTTCGCGCGCCGGGGGAAATCTTGTCAAAACGCGCCAGCGCATTTTGACGATTTCCCTCTTTAGGCGGGGCGCGCAGGAAAACTGTTGTCGCGCGCCTACGCGATTCATTCTCTTTCGGCTTGCGCCGAAATAGCTGAATCGCTTCTTTTGGCGGCGGCGCGCGAGCAACTGGAAAGTAATAACGGCCGCGCGCCATGACGCGAACGCGTCGGCCAAGCGGGCCACACGTCCCGTGGACGGGAAATGCTTACGCATTTCAACTACCAGCCTCGGCCCAATTCCTCGCCCCATTCTTTGTTCGCGCGCCGGGGAAATCTTGTCAAAACGCACAAGCGCATTTTGACAAGATTTCCCTCTTTAGGCGTGACGCGCGGGAAACTGTTGTCGCGCGCCTGCGCGATTCATTCTCTTTCGGCTCGCGCCGAAATAGTTGAATCGCTTCTTTGGGCGGCGGCGCGCGATCGGGACACTGCCCCGGATGGAACTGTTCTTTTTGTGAACAAAAAGAACCGAAAAACCGACGCTGCCAGTGAGGGCAATGCAAACATAGTTTGCAAATGCCGAGCGGCGAGGAGGAAGGCGAAGCCAAACTTCAGACGGATGCTTCGCATCCTCAAGCTGCCGGCGGCACAATTCTTTGTTCGCGCGCCTTGGGAAATCTTGTCAAAACGCGCAAGCGCATTTTGACGATTTCCCTCTTTAGGCGCGGCGCGCGATTGGTTTGAGGGTACTGTTCTCTTTGTGAACAAAGAGAACCAGAAAAACTTTAGACGGAGGCTTCGCATCCTCAAGCTGCCGACAGCCCAAATCTCGGTCTTTTTTTGGGCCGCTTCTTGAAAAAACGGCAGTTCCATCCGCGCAGACACAATAAACGAACGATTAAAGGGGGCGGTTTCTTATCTGCCCCACGTGTCCGGTGACTGACGCCACTCGCGAAGGGTGGTCACCTCTTCCGGCTGAACGTAGCCTTGTTCGGTCGCCAGTTCGATCAGGGTGTTGTAGTCGGACAAGGTGTCCAGCTCGACGCCGGCCTGCGCGAAGTTGGAGGAGGCGGTCGGAAAACCGTAGGTGAAAATAGCGACCATCCCGAGTACGTCGCACCCGGCGGAACGCAAGGCTTCGACGGCTTTTAACGAGCTCCCGCCGGTCGAAATGAGGTCTTCCACGACGACGACTTTCGAACCGGGTTCGAAATGGCCTTCGACTTGATTGGCCATCCCGTGATCCTTAGGGGCGGAGCGGACGTAGATAAACGGTTTGCCGAGCGCTTCTGCGGTCAGCACGCCGCAGGCGATGGCTCCGGTCGCCACGCCGGCGATCACGTCGGCATGGGGATATTTCTCGGTGATCAGGGAGGCGAAGGATTCGTAGATCTCGCGACGGGCGGCCGGATAGGACAGGGTCTTCCGGTTGTCGCAGTAGATCGGCGAACGCCACCCGCTGGCCCACGTAAACGGATTTGCAGGGCTGAGTTTTATTGCCTTAATTTGCAGCAATGTTTGTGCAATCTTTTTGCCGGTTTCCATACCTACTAACTACTTATGAAAAAGGTCTATCGTTCGGATAATGTCGTCGCGTTCGGCACGCCGGAGGAGTGCGCGGCGCTGGCGGCGGCGACGGAGGCGTCGTGGCTGGTCATGCAGGCCGATACGCTCGGGCCGGACGGCGGGGCGACGCTCGGATTAACAAATTTGCAGAGAATTTTCGAAACGGCCAAATCCGTAGCGTTCGTTTCGAGGACGGAGGAGGAGAATGAACGATTCTTCGCGCAGTTTGCGGCGCAGTTCCTGCCGATAGAGGCGGCGGGGGGGCTGGTCGTGTCGCCGAGGGGGGAGGTGTTGATGATTTTCAGGAACGGAAGGTGGGATTTGCCGAAGGGAAAGCTGGAGGGGGGGGAGGAGTTGGCGGAGTGTGCGGTGAGGGAGGTGGAGGAGGAGTGCGGGATTCGGGGGCTGGCGGTGGGTAAGTTGCTGACGAGGACGTATCATCTATATGAGTCGCATTACGAGGCGAATGACCGGTGGGTGCTCAAGCGGACGACGTGGTTTGCGATGGAGAATGACGGAAATGAGGAGCTGAGGCCGCAGACGGAGGAGGGAATTACGGATATTCGGTGGATTGCGGCGGATAGTCTGGCTTCGTACATCGAAAATACGTACAGCACGATTCGGGATGTATTCGCGGCGGCGAAGAGGTTCTGAGGGGGGCTTTTTCTTGTGGGGACTTAGGTGTTGATTTTCATGAGTCTAAGGGGCTATTGCGAGATTCCCGGCGGCGTTTTTTCGCTTTTTATCGAAAAACTGTTTGCGGGTTCGGAATTTTAGCTTACCTTTGTCTCCGGAATTTTCGGGGTGTAGCACAGTCCGGTTAGCGCGCCACGTTCGGGACGTGGA
>NZ_CAQIVA010000061.1:0-8411 GCF_948810725.1 uncultured Rikenella sp. | reverse complement strand
GTAGGCCCGCCGGGAAAAATACAGAAGGCCACCCAGGGGGCCGAGGATGATTTTTCCCGGCGGGTGTGTACCGGGCCAGAGACGCTTCATACTTTCGCCGTGGAAATCTCACCTCCCAACTCCCTCAGAGGCTACTCACAAAAAACCGGCGGTTTTTCCTTGAACTGACTATCGAAGAAGTCATTCCATGTAAAATCAATGGAGAAAATTGCAGATCGGTGGTCTATCTTTGTACAGAGAGCAGGTGAAAAAGTTCCGTTTTTCTCCCTCCCCCAAGGCATGATAAAGAAATGTTGAGTATGAAACTCCCTGAATACCGATCGATCGAAGAAAAGAGACCGAAGTTTTGTTATGTAAAAATCGACGATGAAAAGACTCTGACGAACCATCTTAACCATCTGTTGGCCGACAACCCCCATTGTATTTTCCGGGGCGTGCGGGAGGCCCGGTACAAACTTTTCACCTCCGTTCAGCGTGAGTGGATCACGAACGGACTGGGGAGGCATACGACCATTAACCAGTTGGTTGATTCGTTGATCGGGGATATGCGCCAAAACAGAGTACTGAACGATTACTTTGCGTCGATGAATATTGTACAGACCGATTTCCTGTACTTGAGCCTGTTGCAACACTACTCGGCGCCGACGCCCCTGCTGGACTTTACCCACAACCACCGGGTGGCGCTCTATTTCGCGACAGCCGGCCTTACCACCGTTTACACCGAGAACGACCTCGACGACTACTTCTCATTGTACTACATCGACCTCGACAAGGTCGGCCCAGAGCTGACTCGGATGGATGATTTTTTGAATCGTGGCCTGGACTTGGGGAAAGAACTCGTTGAAGAGCTCGGAAATAGGTATCCTATCGACAAAAGCCCGTTTGACAGCCTTGACCAATACATGAAGTGGAAAGATAACCTTTATGTAGTTCCGTTGGCGTTTGTCGATAACCCGAAGTTCGCCCGAGCTGTGACCACACCCTACACCGGACAGACGTTATATTGGTCGAACTTGAATATCACCGCCCAGGAGGGGTGTTTCCTGCTGTACAATCGGGAGGATATTCCCCTGGAAGAACATTTGGATAACCGCATGGTCTGGTGTTTGGATATCCATAAATCCTTGGCAGACTATGTGCGGGCGAACTACTTGTCCGGGATAACCCACGATACCTTGTTTCCGAATATCACGCAGATGGCCCAAGAGGCATATACCAGATTCCGCGAGAGGTTGTGAGGCTCTTGAATGGGGGAGCCGGGGATAATACCAACAAAAAAGCGAGACAGTATGTCCTGTCTCGCTTTTTTATGTATCTTCACGCAGATACTGAAGTTATAAAAGTGAAGTGTTCAAAAGAAAAAACCCGGGTCCATCACTGGTAACGAAAAGCCAGGAGAGGGACGACCGGGACGGTGCTACAAAGATAATACAAAGATGGAACTCGACAAAACTTTCTTTGAAAAGGTTTTCTCAAATAAACGGATGGAGAAGTATTTTAGTATCCATCAGGATAATGAAGCATTGGCCATTACGCACTATCGATGCAATATCGAATTATCCAAGGCTTTTTACCCCTGTATCTCGACCTTGGAGATTGCTTTGCGCAATGCCATTGTCCGAGAGTTACAGACTCTTTTCGGGCGGGAGGACTGGTACACTCAATTGTCAAAAACTCCCGGCTTGGCCAACTTGAACCATTATATTACTACGGCTAATAAGCAAATCTCGGGCCGCCGAGAATTGGCGACTCCTTCTAAGATTATAGCCGAACTGACCTTAGGTTTTTGGGTCTCATTGTTTAATAGTGAATATGAATTGATCTTGTGGCAAGCTTTGCGCCGTGCGTTTCCTTACATGCCCAAGCCGCAGCGCCAACGGAAGAATGTATCGGCTCCGTTGAACCGTTTCCGGCGGTTCCGAAATCGGGTCTTCCATCACGAGCCGATTTGTTGGGATCTGAGGCAGGTTCAACAGATTCACAACGAGATCTTACAAACCATAGGGTGGATCAACAAAGATCTTCCGACCTGGATAGGCTCTTTTGATCCGGTTGAAGATACACTTGCATCGATTCGGGACCGATTGTCCAAAGAGTAATAGTCGGACGGCCAAACTCACCGGGTTCGGATAAAATCTCACACGGTTGGTCTTGGCAGGCCAACTTTTTATTGCTTATAAAATAAGTTGTTATTTATCTTATGTTAAATCAGATATTTTCAGTAATGTTGAGACCGAGGAGTTTTGCTCGATTTTGCTATATTTGTGTACAAAGAATGAGGGCTATGATTTTCAGCGACTGGCGACAGAAAAGCAAGGGTTTGCAAGTTTCCAAAACGCTGTTGTGGGAGTATGACCTGACGCGTTTCGACTGGCAACGGTTCCGAGTCATTGTCATGCAACGGGTGGTGGAACGGGGAACCATGGAGGACTTTTATGCCGCTATCCGGCTCTACGGCGGAATCACCAAAGTCCGCGAGATCATCAAAGAGATTCCGACACTATCCGATATCGATATGAATTTCGTCTGCTCGGTGTTCGGACTCCAAAAAGAGCAACTGAGATGTTACACGAGGAGACTGTCGAGAGAACGACTCTTGAACGCTTAACCGCCTCGATGCACGATCCTGAGCTGGCAAACTTCAATCTTGCCGGAGGAACTGCGCTGGCCTTGTATATCGGACACCGAAAACGCATCGATCTCGATTTATTCACACCGGAATCTTTCGACGCGACAGAATTGGGTGAGCAGTATGGATTATTCGTCGGTACTTTCAACCGGAAAAATCACTGAGAGGAACGATTGACGGGGTGGCTGTCGATTGTATCACCCATGCTTATCCTTTGATCGACCAGGTGGTTGTCTCGCCGGAAGGTGTCCGCCTGTATTCGATGCGGGATATTGCCGCGATGAAACTTTCGGCCATTGCCGACAACGGCAGCCGGCTGAAAGATTTTATCGACGTGGCTTACCTTTCCACCTATTTGTCGCTGACAGATATGCTTCGAGCCTATGAAGCGAAGTTTCCGAGCTCGACCCGAATCAGACCCATCAAAGGACTTACTTTTTTCGACGATATCGATTTCACCGAACCGATCCATTTGATCGGCAATACCTACAATTGGAAGTACATCGCCAAACGATTGACAGATATGATTCGGCAACCTCGGACTGTTTTCAGCTCACGACCGGAAGCTCTCTCGATACAAACAACTGCTCCTGTTGTCCGACCCCAAAAGACACCGAAGAAAAAGAACATCCCAAGATTATAGCCGATCCTCCGGGGAGAAAAACGGAACTTTTTCAGATCGCGACGCTCTTTTGAGATAATCGAACATTAGGTAACAAAAGGGAATAGGATCGGTAAACGTTTCGCGGAACTTGACCGAGTAGTGCAGATGCGGCCCGGTCGAGTTGCCGGTGCTCCCCATCAGCCCGATCGGCTCACCGATCCGGACAGTATCCTCTGCTTGGCACAAAGCTTTTCGCATATGACCATACACAGAAACCAGACCGTAATCATGCTGAATCCGGATAAAGCCCCCTAATTTATCATCGACTCCGATCGCGGCCACTACTCCACTCCCGGCCGCATAGATCGTGTCACGCTCTTTGCCCGGGATATCGATTCCTGAATGAGCATGCTGTGTATGAAAGATCGGATGAATACGACTTCCAAATGGGGAGGAGATCGCGTGAGCTATATTTCGAGTCTCTGCAATACGTACCGGAGAGATCGACGGTATCGAGGTCAAAATCCGACTATCCCACCTGATCAAATTAACCACCTTGAGGAAATATTCGGCCGACGGCGCTTGCCGGAGTAAAGAATCCACGCGCCTTTCTAAAGTTCCGAATTTCTCCCCGGTCGATTGAGCTTTACTCACAACTGGGAGAATCAGCAGGAAAAAGCTCCAACAACTAAGCACACCGCCCCGCAACATCAAGCGCATGACTGAGAGCCATTTGGGTAGAACTATTCACGTTGAACGTCAAGGATAACGCAATTTCCGGGATTTCAATTTTCAGGACATCATTGGAAAACTGGAATTTACCAACTTCAATCTCTACCTGGTCAGCATGTTCCATACCCGACGCATGTACAATCAACAGCAATGGACATTTCAATGTTACCACTCCATCAGCCGATTGCAGAGCTTGCAAAACGGTTTGAGCCAATAATGCGGCATATTCCAACTCGGCGATTATCGAGACCTCAAGCTGTTCACCTGTAACTGTCAAGGAAAAAGATGGCACTGCGATCTGTTTCTCTTTCAGATGCCAAAGATTTTTTGGTCGGCCAAGCATTAACTTTTTCCCAAAGCAAAGATTTAGTTTAGCCAACGATTGTTCTCGTGCAAGAACCTGAAATAGATGATTAGGCACAACCCGTCCACCGTCAGGTAATGATAGAGACGTTTCGATAAAAGATGTTAGCATCCGTTTCGCATCTTTTACACTTCCTCTTTGTCGTTTACCAGCTTTGAAAAAAGCTCTAAAAAAAACAACAGCGACCCAAGCTGCAAGACCATAAAAAATGAACTTCATGTATTCCATTACCTCTGATTATATGTCGATTTTTGTGGTACAGTGGCAGCTACTGACTCGCCGAAAGGTGAATATTGCTCTGCCACAGTAGTCATTTGACGTTCGACCTGTTCGATTGCCTTTTTTACCGATTCATAATCCATCAGGTGCATATCTTGTCGATACTGTCTGATTAAATTTTGACCGGTAATATCCCCCTCGAATACATCCAACAATAACAAATCGAATTTTTCGTCGAACGTCAAGGTATCGTTGCGCAACTCCAACAGTTCAAGATCATCGATGATCTTATAGACTAATTCCAGCCAGACAAATAAATGGATATGATTCTCCTCATTGTCCGGATCCTCGATAAATGAAAACAGGTTCTGATCTGTTTTGGCATCGGGCTGCGTCATCTTCCGCAATAAAAGATAATCATTCGCGATTTCCTGAACCTGACTCAATAAGTTCGTCGTTTCCGTCTGTATCCGGATCAGATTGCGCCGGCAGACTGAATCGAACTCTTCATCCGAATAATTTCTCAACTTGGGAATTTCATGAGGCTTCTCTTTGTGCGATCGATCGACCTGAATGCTTCCATGAAAAACCTTCTCATCGAACGGAGTATCGAACTCGTCGCAAACTCGGCCGACAAAAGTACCTTGTGACAGCTCTTCGATCGTATCCTGGGGTATGCGTCGCTCTTTCACCTCATTGATATTCGTACTAACTGCCCCATCTTGAGAAACAGTTTTGCTTACCTTCTTGACTTTCTTTTCTCCGAAGCTTTCCGAGAGTTTTTTCGCTGTTTCGCGCACAACAGCACCGGAGAATGTGTTCCCGATCGTCTTAATCATCGCATCAGCAAAATGATTCCCATAATCACGGATCATTTGGGCATCATCTTGAAACCCCAGTAAAACGGCAATCAAATTAGAACGCCCGGTCGCAATCAGGTTGTCAAGTCCTTTTATAAATACGGTGGGTAATTCATCCACTGCAAACAGACAAGGAGTACCCCGGACATTACAAATCTTTGCCAACCGCGACAAATAGACCGAATTAGCCAAACCATACACTATATCTTTGGTCGGATTATTCCCGATACAAATCACCTGAGGTTTTTCCGGTGAATTCACATGCAGCTCAACCGAGAAATCCTCCGGATCTTCCGTCATCACATAGGCCAGTTCCTTATCCGCGATAGAGCCGAGACCGATCTGTGCCGACGCGAGCTGACCGGAAAGCTGTTCAAAAACCTCATTGTCAAAAGCCTGCTCGAAAGGGCCGAACAAGGTCTTCATATCGGGATAAAAGATCGCGATCAAGCGAATCACCGGAAACGAGGTCGCACTTTTTCGACCGATCAGTGAAAGCAGGTGGGGCAAAGATTGATACCGGCCACCTTTCAACAATCCCAGCAGATAAATCACCAGTGCCGTATAGTTCTTGGCCGATTCAACGAAGAAATCCCCCTTTTTTTCCTCGAATTTTTTATTCAGAGCGGTCAAAATTACGGTGGCGAAATCGAGTGCCTCGGCCGAAGAAACAATATCCTTGAGCGGGTTGCATCGATACGTGCGGTTCAAATCTTTAAACGAGATATAAACAAACTCGGCCTGATTACTCCCGGCGCTCTGCAAATAGTTATATGCAAGACTACTCAAGGCCGGGTCTTTATAATCATAGATCACAGCGGAAAATCCTTTGTGAATCATCTGGTACATATACTCCTCCAGGATAGCATACGTTTTACCGCTCCCTGGCGTACCGATTACCGACGTGGCCCGGAACGGATTGACTACATTGATATAACCATTTTTCGTCTCCAGATTTTCATGATAGACATAACCCAGATTGACGGAATACTTGTTTTCAATCAGCCTCTGCATTTGCTTAAATCCATCGGCATATCGAGTATTTTCATCGAGGCTGGCTGTAACCCCACTAAAATATCGTGCAAAATAGAATAGCTGCCGAATTACGATAACTGCGGCCCCCAAGCTCACGCCCATATTCAATACTTGTCCAACATAATTAGGAGGCGGCAACAGTACCCAGAAACCTGCCAGATAAAAGAGTATCGCTCCGATCAGGGCGATACCGATTTGCAAAAACAGATTTTTGTCCGGCGATTTGGTTGTGGGAAACAACAAAATGGGAAGAAACAAAACCAGAATGATGCTCCGAACTTTGACAACCGCATCCAATACCCTCCATGCCGGCTTAATCAACCGAAGGTCCAGCCAGGTCCAATTCAAATTCAACGCCTGGATCAAGCCATAATCGGTATAATACAACTCCAGAAGTAGCACCAATAACCCCGCGACATATAAAGTAGTTACAGCACTTTTAATATTGCTCTGATACTTTTGAGACTCTGCCGACATGGACTCACCTATCTAAAAATTACAATTTTTCTCCCTTTTGTTGAACCCGCGAATGCGTTTCTCTTTGCAGAGACTGTTGGCATTCCTTTCTGAGCGTCGTCAAAGTTTGAGACGGCTGCGCCTTGAGATCTTCGTTCCAATCTTTCCGCCTGGGTACTTCAATCAAGATATTGCGTTTTTCCGCTAATTCTCGGATTTTGGCAACCAGTGGTTCTGTCGACCGAGAGTAGTCAAACGAATACGACGTATCGTCCATCATAGTAAATTGCAGCGTTTGGCGCTGTTTGGAATATTCATAACTTTTCAAATCCGTAATGATTTTCAGGTTACTCAACATCCCTGCTCCATCATTATCATTCCCGAGAACGAGTTGCATTTGTCTCGTTTTGACCAGACTCCGAATCTGAGCAATCTGTTCCGGAGTGATCGATCCCCCGGTCGCACAATAACCGATCGTATCATCCTTCATCAACAATCTATGGGCTACCGCATCAAACACATCCTCTGTTATAAATAACTTCGTTTTACCCTCCAGATTCGTCATCCACAGACTTTGAGAGCGGTCACTCCCCTTCACAAATACTTTTTTACTGCTTTGTTGTCCATCGGGTCCCTGCATGTAAAACTTGTATTGTGCGCCCAACGTCTCCCAACTCTCGGGATCTTTCCATAAAAACACAAGATTGGGAATCCGCCGTTCGTTATGTTTCAGCCATAAAATCCCCACCGAATTCCACATATCCTTTTCCCAAAAGACTTGCGGATCAATGCCTCGTTTCTGAAGCAGTGCCAAGATCCCATTGGGCATTTGGTCCAACGTTTCAGGCAGAGACTTGATAACATATTGTTCTGTGTCCGGACAAAATGGAGTTTTTACCGTCTTTGTCCGCGTCGGTTCAACATAGTCAGTCCGTAAGGTGTATCCTGAAGCTTCACGCAGTTTTTGATCGACGAATTGACGATTCGGCTGTAATTCGGCAAATTGATTAACCGTACTTCCGGCCCTATGTTGCAGGAATTGAACCACATCCCCTCGTTCGGATGTACGAGGATTAAAAAACAGCTCATAGTTTGTCCGGCCAGTGATAATGATCACATCATCAAAGGCTTCACTTTTGTATTTCAGATCGCGCGTAGACGAACCGCTTTTATCCAATTTATACCCCAACAGCTCAACTGCCGCACGTAACAAATGTCGGCACTCAGCATATTTGATATAAGTGCGAGATCTCCGGAAGTTATTCTTTGTGTCCATCTTTTTCATTTAGTCTTGGGCAACGACGTAACCTTGGGCAATCTTTTCCCGATAGGCGGCATCCACCAAACCGCCGACGGGACGAAACGCATCCGAATCCAGCAAGGCCGTTATCCGAGTATGTAAATCGCCGGCTATAACCTCGCCGTAACCGAGCATGTCATTCAGATTCACTTGAACTGTATCGATCGGACGGCTTCGATCGGCCCAGGCCACGTGTAACAACCGGTCGTAGT
>NZ_CAQIVA010000060.1:0-8453 GCF_948810725.1 uncultured Rikenella sp. | reverse complement strand
TTCCTTCTCCAGCAGTCGCGCGCGGGTCGAGCTCTGTCCCGCCTCGAACTGTTCTCGTTGTGAACAAAGAGAACCAGAAAAACTTTAGACGGATGCTGACGCATCCTCAAGCTACCGGAAGCCCAAATCTCTATCCGTGCGGGCCTCACGTCCCGGAACGGGCGAAACTGCGTTTCGCTGCGGCCGTCTTCTCCCCCCTACGACATTCAGACAAAACCGATTCTCCCAAAACAAGCCGCGGGCGGACTTTCTCAGAACGTCCGCCCGCGGCTATTCTATTCAGGTCGGCAAGGCGCCGAGCCTACTTAATCCGTTCGTAGTACTCCCGAGTCCGGGTGTCGACCCGAATCCGTTCGCCGGTATTGATAAACAACGGAACCTTCACCGTAGCGCCCGTCTCGACAGTCGCCGGTTTCAGCGCATTCGAAGATGCCGTATCCCCCTTCAGACCCGGCTCGGTGTAAGTCACCTCCATCTCCACCAACTGCGGCAATTCAGCCGACAGCACCGTCTCCTTTTCCGTGTGGAACATCACCTCCACAATCTCGCCCTCTTTCATCAAGTCGGCGTTATCGATCATTTTCTTGTCGATCACGATCTGCTCGAAAGTCTCGGTGTGCATGAAATTCGCCCCCATATCGTCCTCGTAGAGGTACTGATACGGACGACGTTCCACCCGAACCGGCTCGATCGGCGCGCCGGCCGTGAACGTATTGTCGATCGTCCGACCGTTCTCCAGATTTTTGAGTTTGGTGCGGACGAAAGCCGGCCCTTTGCCCGGTTTCACATGCTGGAAGTCGATGATCTGACACGTTTTGCCGTTCAGTTCGATGCACATCCCGATTTTGATATCTGCGGTTGTTGCCATATTGTGGTTTAAGATTTTAAGATATTCCGTTTCGTGTGACGAAGCATGCAAAGTTACGAAAAAGCTGGAGTTTACGCAAACAGGGGACGCACCCACTCCACCACGATCGCCCAAACCACGAACCGGGCGGTCTTTCCGATCAGCATGAAGACCGCCACCTGCCAGACATTCGTCCGATAGAAGCCCAGCGCGAGCGCAAACAGATCGCCCACGAACGGAAGCCACGACAGGAAAGCCAGCCACGCCCCATAACGATCGACCCGGACTTTCTGCCGTTCGAGGGTCTCGCGTTTGACTTTGAACCACTTTTCGATCCACTGCCACCGTCCGCCGCGCCCCATCCAGTAGGAGATCATGCCGCCGGCCCAGTTGCCGACCGAAGCCACGACCACCGTCCATACCACGTGTCCGCCGGCCGCCAACATCCCGACCAGCAGGAAATCCGAGCTGAACGGCAGGATAGTCGCCGCCAGCAACGCCCCGACAAAGAGCCCCACATAGCCTAAATCCAACAACCACTCCATACCCGGTTCGTTATTCGAGTCGTTCGATCGTCAACTCCGGCAACGACTGCATGAACTGGAACAAATGGGTATCCTCGTTCCTGCTCCGCGTCTTGACCACCATCGTCACCCGATACAAAGTCCCCTCGCCGACCGTCTCGTGCGTCGCCTCGTAACTCATCAGGTGATAGCCCTTTTCGTGAATATGCGTCAAGACCTGCCTCAGATTCTGCTCGTCGGAGGTCGAAAAAACCAACAGCGAAGAGTGGATGCCGACGGTCTTGAAAATCAGGGTCGAGAGCTCCAGCCCCGCCAAAGTCAGCACCATCGCCGCCAGCCCCACGGCATACATCCCGCCGCCCACCGCCAGCCCGATTCCGGCCGTCGCCCACAACCCGGCCGCCGTGGTCAGCCCGCGCACGAACTGTTTGTGGATCAGGATTGAACCGGCCCCGATAAACCCGATCCCGGTCACCACCTGAGCCGCGATCCGCCCCGGATCGCTCCGCGGATCGGCCGAAAAGGCGTAGATGGAGACGATCATAAACAGGGCGCTGCCCAAAGCGACCAGAAAATGGGTACGCAATCCCGCCTCCTTGGCCCGGAGCTCCCGATCGAACCCGATAATGGCTCCCAGCAGAGCGGCTATGCTCAGCCGCAACACGAATGTCCAGATCATCTCTCCATGATTTTAAAGTTCGATACTCCGGCACCGCAACCCCGCCCGTTCGATCGCCTCCAGCACCCGCGGCAGGGCGTAATAGAGGTTGCGCGAGGCCTTCACCGAGTCGTGGAAGACCACGATCGATCCCTCGTGCAGGTGGCGCGTCACATTCCGCACGCAGGCCTCCGGCGACACCGTCCGCGCATAATCGCGGCTCAGCACGTCCCACATAATGATGTGATACCGCTCCGAAATGCGCCGGATCTGGCTCCGCGTAATCCGTCCGTAGGGCGGCCGGTAGAGGTTCGTCCGAATCAGTCCGTTGGCCAGGTCGGCATCCTCGATGTAGCGTCCCGCCGGATTGCCCCACCCTTTGATGTGGCTGTAGGAGTGATTCCCCACGGCATGTCCCCGGGCCTTGATCTTGCGAAAAATCTCGGGATGCTGGTCGACATTTTTGCCCAGACAGAAAAAGGTCGCTTTGGCCTCATATTTGTCCAATGTATCGAGCACCCACTGGGTCACCTCGGGGGTCGGCCCGTCGTCGAAAGTCAGGAAGATCGTTCCCGGCTCCCGAAAGTTCCAGTTCAGCTCGGGAAAAAGACGTTTGATGAATTTCGGCGGCCGGAAATACATGTCCGTAGGGGGTTGAAACCTCACAAAGATAGAAGAATATTCGTTACATTTGCCTGGCGGCGGCCGCAGAACGCGGCGGAGCCGCTGTTTTTCACCCAAACCCCTTTCACGCCATGAAAAGAATCACCTGGATACTGGTTTCCCTCGTTGCCGCAGTCGGCACGGCCTGCGACCCCTCCGGCCCGGTCAAGGCCCCTTCGTCGGGCCGGGCCTACGAACTCTTCGTCGTCGCGCCCACCGAGCTGTGGGAGGGGCCGGCGGGCGACACCGTGCGGGCGATCTTCTCGCAGGAGGTCGAACGGATCAATCAGCCCGAACCGCTCTTCGACCTGCTCAGCGTGCCGCCGACGAATTTCCAAAAGACCGTCTCGCGGCACCGGAACATCCTGATTCTGCGGACGGGGGCGCAGTACGAACGGTCGGATATGACGGCTGCGTATGATGTCTATTCGGCGCCGCAGTTACAGGTGACCGTCACCTCGCCGTCGGCGGACTCGATGGCGGCTTTCCTGCACACCTACGGCCAGGAGCTGGAACAGTTCTACGAAATCGTCGAACGGAACCGGTTCATCGCACAGGCCCGCAAACACAGCGATCCGGAGATCGGCACCCTGATCCGCGAAAAATTCGGTTTCGAGATGAGCATTCCGTCCAACTACCGGGTGCGGCTCGACACGACCGACTTCCTGTGGGTCTCTTACGAGTTGCCGCTGGCCAGCATCGGCTTCCTGATCTACACCTATCCGGCGGACTCGATCGTGACGGATGCCACGACGGGATGGCTCGTCGCGGCGCGGAACGGAGCGGTGCGGCAGGTGCCGGGGCCGTCGAAGGGGAGCTATATGTCCACCTCGACGATCGTCCCGCCGGATCGGAAGCTCCTGACGATCGACGGACGGCAATGGACGCAACTGCGCGGTTTCTGGGACGTGAAGGGGGATTTCATGGGGGGGCCGTTCATCAACTACACGACTTACGACAGGGCGACGGGACGGCTGATCGCGATCGACGGCTATGTCTATTCGCCGTCGCCGAACAACCAGGTGCCGATGCGGAACTACATTCGACAGGTGGAGGCGATTTTCCGGACGGTGCGGATTCCGGAATAACGGCCTCGCGATTTTTTCTCTGAACAAGATGGACACTTTCCTTTTCGACAGCATCATCATCGGGCCGATCCACAGCCGCCGGCTCGGTACTTCGCTGGGGGTGAATCTGTTGCTTCCGGACTCGAAGCTGTGCAATTTCGACTGCATCTACTGCGAATGCGGATGGAACGGCGCGCACGGCACGGGGGGATTCAATCCGGCGGAACGGGTCGTCGCGGCGCTGGAACACCGGCTGGCGGAGATGGCGGAGGCGAAGGCGCTGCCGGATGTCATTACTTTCGCGGGGAACGGCGAGCCGACGATGCACCCGGAGTTCGAACGGATCATCGATGAGACGTTGAGGCTGCGGGATCGTTACGCGCCACAGACCCGGGTGGCGGTGCTGAGCAATGCCACGATGATCGACCGGCCGGCGGTACGGAGGGCGTTGCTGCGGGTGGATCGGAATATCCTGAAGTTGGATTCGGCGCTCGACGAGACGGTGCGGCGGATCAACCAGCCGCAGAACGGACGCACGGTGGCGGAGACGATCGACCTGCTGGGCGGGTTCGAGGGAAAATTGATCGTCCAGACGATGCTGCTGCGGGGAGATTACGGCGGTCATCGGATCGACAACACGACGCCGGAGGAGGTAGAGGCTTATCTGGAGGCGATCAGTCGGATTCGGCCAAGGGAGGTGATGCTCTACACGATCGACCGCAACACGCCGGCGGATGGCCTGGAGAAGGTCTCGTTCGAGGAGATGGAGGCGATTGCGGATCGTCTGCGGGAGGCATTGCCCGGTTTGGTCGTCTCGGTGGCGAGGTAGTCGGTATAGGGGTAGAGGCCATCGGTTATTTGGGCCGCGCGGCCCCGTTTATTCCGAGAGGCAACGTAACGGAAGACCGTGAACACGGTATGACATGCTGTTGGGATATAACCCCCGCGAATCGCAATTTAAGTTTTGTCCGTAGATTCCGTTCGTAACAGAAGCCCAACAAAACGCATAATTACCCACTCCCCATACGGTTCCCGTGTCGTACCCGCGGGCGCCCGGGGCGCGCCCACCGGGCGTTTTGCTGGCCGCCTCTATCCCAATGCCTCCGCATTCTCGTTTATTCCGAGAGGCAACGCAACTGAAAACCGTAGCCGCGGTTGTGCGCATAACAGGAATTGAGCCAAATCACGTTGAAATCCAAGTATATGCCATGGGTGCCACTGGCCATCGAAGACCAACTATAACCACCGTTGCTGACATTGTCGGGCAGGCCTCCTCGTTCATAGTAGCCGCAGTCGCGGTAGCCCGGGGCGGAAGGGCAACCCCTCCTATTGCGACACCGCGACCAGCTTGAACACCTTGTCGCCCCGGTGCACCTTCTCCGGCGTCCGGATCGAACACCGGCTCCCTTGCGACGCAACCTCCACCGGCAAAAGATCCACCCGGATCTCCTCCGGCGTGAACTCCAACGCCCCCGTCGTCGCCCCGAGAAACAGCAGCTTCTCGCCCAAAGCCAACGGAACCGCCTCGACCGACACCTCCGCCACCCCGATCCGGGCAAAATAGTTCGTCACCCGGCCCACCATCACCTTCTTCTCCGTCGCCGCCGAACCGTAGTGCTCCGACCACTCGCCCAACCGCTGGCCCAAGTAATAACCATCCCAGAAATCGCGGTTGAAGACCGTCCGCAGCCGCTCCTTCAGCTCCGCCCCCAACTCGCGCGTAAAACGCCCTTCGACCACCGCCCGAACCCCCTCCTTATAGCATTCGCACACGCGCCGCACATACTCGCCCGACCGCGCACGGCCCTCGATCTTCAGCACCCGTACCCCGGCATCGATCATCCGATCCAGAAACTCGATCGTACAGAGGTCTTTCGGCGACATGATATGCTCGTTCTCCACCACCAACTGCGTCCCCGTCTCGACATCCTCCACCCGGTACGACCGGCGGCACAGCTGCCGACACTCGCCCCGATTGGCCGACTTCCACGCCTCGTGCAGACTCAGGTAACACTTCCCCGACACCGCCATACACAACGCGCCGTGCGCGAACATCTCGATCCGCACCCGATCGCCTTTCGGCCCCCGGATATCGCGCGCTTCGATCTGATCATAGATATGTCGCACCTTGTCCAACGAGAGCTCCCGCGCCAGCACCACCACATCCGCATACCGGGCATAAAAGGCCACCGCCTCCGTATTGCCGATATTGAGCTGCGTCGAGATGTGCACCTCCACCCCCTGCTGCCGCGCATAATCCATCGCCGCCTGATCCGCCACGATCACCGCATCGACCCCCTCTCGTTTCGCCCGCTCCACCACCTGACGCATATAAGGGATATCCTCGTCGAACAGTACCGTATTGAGCGTCAGATAGGTCTTGATTCCATGCTCGCGACAGGTCGCAACGATACGAGCCAGATCGTCGAGCGTGAAATTCACGGACGATCCGGCCCGCATGTTGAGCCCCTGGACGCCGAAATAGATCGAGTCGGCCCCTCCCTGTATAGCCCCCTGCAACGACTCCCACGAGCCGACCGGGCACATGACTTCGATTTCGAGTTTTTCCGTCATCCCGCTCCGCCGTTTTAGAGGTCGATCTGCTCCACCCGCCGCACGTGCCGCCCCCCCTCGAACTCGGCCGCGAAAAAGGCGTCCAGAATCTCCGCCGCCTGTGCCTCGGTCACGAACCGGGCCGGAAGCGAGCAGACGTTGGCATCGTTGTGCTGCCGTGCGAGGGTAGCGATCTCGGGACACCAGCAGATAGCCGCCCGCACGTGCGGATGTTTATTGAGGGTGATGCTGATACCGTTGGCGCTGCCGCACAACGCCACGCCGAGATCGCACCGCCGTTCGGCCACTTCGCACCCCAGCGCATGGGCATAGACGGGATAATCGACGCTCTCGCAACTGTGGGTGCCGAGGTCTTTGACGGTGTAGCCTTTGGCCAGCAGGTAGCCGGCGACGAACTCTTTCATCTCGTAGCCGGCGTGGTCGCTGGCGATGGCGACGTTAAAAGTCTTCATAAACGGTTCTTTTTCCGATTTTTCAACGTCGCCAAAGGTACGATTATTTTGCGGGATTGCCGATGCACTCCGCTACGGGAACGGCGCGTTCTTCCTGGAAACAGTAGGTGCCGGAGAGGTTTTCGTAGACGTACGGAACGTATTGCAGCACCTGTAGGGCGACGAACTTGCCGTCCCGCGAGCGGCGGACATCGAGCCGCACGGGGCCGCTCTCTTTGCGCCGGGCAGCTCGCAGGGCGTCGAACCGTTCGCGTTCGATGAGTTCGACGAGTTCAGAGCCGGAGAGGCCTTCGAAATAGAGGGAATAGCCTTCGACGGGGCTTTGCGTGGGTTGATAAACGTTTTCCCAACCGCCGAAAAAGAGTTTCAGCACGCCGACGATCAGGGCTGTGAAGGCGCCGACGGTGCACAGCATATAGACGGAAGAGCTGGTATCGCGAATCGTGGTCGATGCGAAATAGAGTGCGATTCCGCTGGCAATGAGGCCGATTCCGAGCCCTAAGGCGCGTTTGCTCCGGCGTTTGACGATCAGATTTTCTGCATTCAACGTATTTTGTTGTACTGACATGATTTTCGTGTTTTAAGTGTGTTTGTTATTCATCATCCCGACGTGCGGAATGGTTGCATTGCCCTCGGGGGTTGAGGCAGAGACGCCTTTGTTTGGGGGTAGAGGCGGGCCGGTTCGAGTGCCGAGCGGCACCGCCCCGGGCATTCGCGACTGTGGCTACTACAAACAATTAGGCGCATTGGGTGGCGTCGGCTTCGGAGGCTCGAGCTGGTCTTCGGCAATCAACGATACCAGTGGCGTGAACTTGGATTTCAATTCGCAAGCCCTCAACCCCAGCAACGTAAGCTTCCGTGCCTACAGTTTTCAGTTGCGCTGCCTCTCGGAATAAACGGGCAGGAGGCCCGCGGGGGCAATGGGCTGGAGCTACCCTAACAACTGGCAGCCTCTACCCTATTTCAATTTGACTTTGCGGTCGGACGCCCGGGAAGAACGGCAACTCTCGACGCGCGAGCGGCGTGTTGCGGGCCTCCCGGACGTCCGGCCCGAGCGGCTCTACGAGCCGCAAAAGCTCGGCCCCATTTACTGATCATGCCTGTCGGGTTCGGGCTGCGCGCTCCCCGGGTGGGCCGAAGGCCCAGCGCGCAAGCCCGGCGGTTCTACGAACCGCAAAAGCAACGCCCATTCACCGCCTCCCATTCTATTCGGTTCGTCGCCAGCGGTGAGTGCAACGAGCTCCGACGAGTTGCAGTCCGGCCGCGTGGGGTGGCGGCGAACTGAGCGGCTCCAAGAGCCGCAAGAGCACAGCCAACAAGTTCAGCCTTATCGCCTGAGCGAGTCGAAGCCTGCGGAGCCTAAAACGAGCTTCGCGAGTTGCGGGCCTCCGCTGCGGGAGGCTTCGGCCCGCGCGGCTCTGCGAGCCGCAAAAGCACCGCCCAAAGCTCGCCCCAGTTCTCCGCCCCGTGTCCGCCTCACTGCGGCTCCGCTTTCGCTCCGCCGCTTTTTCGCGCGCCTTGCGCGATTCATCTATATTCGGCTACCGCCGAAAGAGTTGAATCGCTTCTTTAGGCGTGGCGCGCGATTGGCCAACAAGAGGGGACTGCGCTCAGGCCGCGCGGGCCCCACGTCCCGTGGACGGGAAATGCTGGCGCATTTCAACTGGC
>NZ_CAQIVA010000059.1:0-9618 GCF_948810725.1 uncultured Rikenella sp. | reverse complement strand
TAGGCCTGCCGCTAGCGTTTATCCTGAGCCAGGATCAAACTCTCCATTGTAAAAAAACAATTTTTCGAGTGTCCCGACCGATTTCTTCTCGTTCCGGTTCGCCTCGCGGCGCCGGAATCAGGAATTGACAAATTGTACTACACTACAAATTATCATTAAACTTTTCACAGTAATTCAAAGAACTGAAACCCGAAGGTTCATATCTCTTTTTCAAAATCCCGTTTTCGCTGTTCGGGCGAAAAGGGATTACAAAGGTATGTCTATTTTTTCAATCGACCAAAACTTTTTTTTCACGCTCCCCTACGCTCGCACCTGCCGGCGCCCCCTGTTTTTCTCGATTGCGGATGCAAAGGTATGTGCTTTTTTGTATTTCGCAAAATATTTTGTGAAATATTTTTGCGTTTTTCTTGGGACACTGCTCTACTCTGCTGTTTTTCAAATAAATGCGGCCGGAAAAATTTTCCGGCCGCGAGGGGTTTCTCTATATCTATAAAGGAAATTAGTAGGCTTTGGCGAATAGGACGCGCCGGTGGGAGGGTTTGCCGCTGACGATACAAGTCCCCTCTTCCTCTGGTGCGTCGACGGGGATGCAGCGGATGGTGGCTTTGGTTTCGGCTTTGATCTGCTCTTCGGTTTCGGGGGTGCCGTCCCAGTGGGCGAGGAGGAAGCCGCCTTTCTCTTCGAGTACGCGTTTGAATTCGTCGTAGGTGTCCACTTTGGTAATCATGGAATCGCGGAATTTCAGGGCTTTGTCGTAGATTCCTTGTTGAATATCCGCGAGGAGTTTTTCGATGCGATCGGCGATGCCTGCTGCGGGAACGCTCTCTTTGGTGAGGGTGTCGCGCCGGGCGAGTTCCACTGTCCCATTCGCCAGGTCGCGCGGGCCGATGGCGAGGCGCACGGGGACGCCTTTGAGTTCGTATTCGGCGAATTTGAAGCCGCTCCGCACGTTGTCGCGGTCGTCGATCTTGACGCTGATGCCTTTGGCTTTCAGCTCGGAGGCGATTTGTTCCATTTTGTCGACGATGGCGCGCAGTTCGTCGGGTCCTTTATATATAGGTACCATGACGACTTGGATGGGGGCGAGTTTGGGGGGGAGTACGAGGCCGTTGTTGTCGGAGTGGGCCATGATGAGGGCGCCCATCAGGCGGGTGGAGACGCCCCAGGAGGTGGCCCAGACGTAGTCCATTTTGCCTTCTTTGTTGACGAATTGGACGTCGAAGGCTTTGGCGAAGTTCTGGCCGAGGAAGTGCGATGTCCCGCTCTGGAGGGCTTTCCCGTCTTGCATGAGGGCTTCGATGGTGAGGGTGTCGTCGGCGCCGGCGAAGCGTTCGCTGTCGCTCTTGTGGCCTACGATGACGGGAAGGGCGAGCCATTGTTCGGCGAAGTCGCGGTAGACGCCGATCATTTTCCGGGCTTCGGCGATGGCTTCTTCTTTGGTGGCGTGGGCGGTGTGGCCTTCCTGCCAGAGGAATTCGGCGGTGCGGAGGAAGAGGCGGGTGCGCATCTCCCAACGGACGACGTTGGCCCACTGGTTGCAGAGGATGGGGAGGTCGCGGTAGGATTGGATCCAGTTCTTATAGGTGTTCCAGATGATGGTCTCGGAGGTGGGACGCACGATGAGTTCTTCTTCGAGTTTGGCGTCGGGGTCGACGATAACGCCTTTCCCGTCGGGGTCGTTCTTGAGCCGGTAGTGGGTCACGACGGCGCACTCTTTGGCGAATCCTTCGACGTGGTGGGCTTCTTTGGAGAAGAAGGATTTGGGGATGAAGAGGGGGAAGTAGGCGTTGACGTGGCCGGTGGCTTTGAACATGTCGTCGAGGGCGCGCTGCATCTTCTCCCAGATGGCGTAGCCGTAGGGTTTGATGACCATGCAGCCGCGGACGGCGGAGTTCTCGGCGAGGCCGGCTTTGACGACTAATTCGTTATACCATTTGCTGTAGTCCTCCTGGCGCGAGGTGAGGTCTTTGAGCTCTTTTGCCATATCTCTGTTGTTTCGTGCTTGATGGGGCAAAGATAAACAAAAATCCGCCGCTGTGCGCTATCGCAAAGCGGCGGAGGTGGGGCGGGAGGGAGGGCTATTCGATGGTATAGAAGATCAGTACGGCGTTGTCGTTTTCGTCGACTTGTACGCTATCGCGCCAGGGGGCGTACTGCGGGTCTTCCAGAAAACGGGCGGCCTCCACCGAGGCGACGAAGCCGTGTTCGGTGGCGCAGGCGATCGGCTTCACGGCGATCGTCCCTTCGGCAGCGGCAATGCGCTGGGCGCCGGTGGCCGGATCGTAGTACCACGTGTACTCCTTACCGCTCAGCGAGAAGGTCATGCCCCACCAACGGTTGCTCGGGTTGAAGTTCGGGAAAGAAACGATGTCGTTCTGAGAAAATTCTTCCATTAAAGTTCCTGCCGTTAAACGGGCAACAAAGTCCGGCGTAATGGTGTATTTTCCGAAATCGAAATGTATGCGTTTTACGTCCGAGGAGTCGGCCCCCACGGTGTAGATGTCCGAGGCGAAATCCGGAAAATAATAAAGCTGTCTGTTGGCTTCGGTAAACGGAAACATAGCCGGCATACTTACCGTGGTTTTGGCCAAAATCGGAGAGATGGTTTCATACCGGATTTTTCCTTCACTGTCGGTCACGACCAGTGTCCCGGCTTCATTATAGATGGCTTGGATGGCCAGATCGTTATCTGCAACAGCAATTGCATCAGGAGCAAAATCCAAGGGGATATTCTGTACAAACTCTCCTGTATGGGTGTATACTTTTATCCCGTTATGATAGGTGCCGGATACAATATATAATTTGTCTTTGTAAGGCCAGAAATGAGAGATGGTGATATATTCCTGCGGCCCGTGGCCCACGCGGTCTACTTTCGAGAGGTATTTTCCGTTCGCGTCGAAGACCAGAATCTGTTGCATGTCCTGTACGAAGATGCGGGTGTCGGTCGTCCTCACCCGGAAGAACCGACCGTAAAGCGATTCGGAGTTCGTTTCGAGCGGGACGACTTTCTCGATCTTCCGGGTGGGCTCGGGGGCGTCGAAGTCGATGGTGATCTGTTCCGAGGCGGTCTGCTGCGGCTTGCTGCCGCAGGCGAAGAGAATCAATCCGAACAGGCTGAAGAAAAAAGGTTTCATCTTTATTTTTGTCAATTTTGGAACAAAAAGATTCCCCTACAAATGTAAGGGAATCTTTTATAATATCGATTTTTATCTTTTAAAAAGTACAGAAATCCGCACCACCTGGATTGCAGGTTTTAGACCCATATTGATCAATGATTTTCACAATCCACCGTGCTGCTCCACCGATATTTTCACCGTCTTCGATGGACAAAGCCATCGCTTCCAGATTGGCGAGGGTCAAATCCGACATTTCCGGTTGCTGGGTTTGCGCTTTGAGGTAGGTCATTACGGCGCCGCCGCAAATCAGGACTGCACCACCGGCGGCCAACAGAATTTTGGTCATTTTCTTCATGACTTCAAAAATTAAAGGTAAATAAAAAGTGTGTCTTTCCGAAGGTTTTCAGAGAAATCACACTTCAAATATAATCCAAAGAATCGAAAGCGACAATATTTTGTTGAATTATTTTATTTCTAAAATTATTCGAAAATAATGGCTCTGTCGGAGGCAAGAAAAAAAAGGGGACTCGCGGTGAGTCCCCCTGTGGAAAATAGGTGATACCTAAGCTTGTCGGAGGCGCCTACTGCAACGGAGGGTCGCCCAAAGAATCGTCGGCGGAGACTTTATCCATAATCTCGGCGAATTCGGCGAGGCCTTTCTCGCTCAGGACGGGATAAAGGGCGTGTAGGGACATCAGGGCGAGGTAATCCAACCGGTTGGCTACGTCGTCGGCGCCATAGGCCTGGTAACCGTAGTTGAGGCACCAGCGGGTCAAAACGTAATGGCAGGCGTGGATGTCTTCGAGCTGTTGGCGGGTGGCTTCTTTCCGAATATAGCCGTTTCCGGTCAGAAGCTGGACGGCGCGACGCCCGAGCGAAAGGTGGTGCTCTTCGTTGGCGCGGTTCACTTCCCGGTCGCGGGTCATGGCGCCGAGGTCGGAGCTGCGGAACAGCACGACGCCGCGGTATTTGTAGTCGAGGCGGATCCGGACGCGGTTGAGGAGGTAGTATTGACGGAGGTCGAGCAGGGTGGTCAGCGGGCGGACGAGGTGGTCGTATTCGTCGAGGTAGCGCTCCCACAGGGCGTAACAGATGTCTTCTTTCCGCGAAAAGTGGTAGGTGATGTTCCCGGGGCTCAGCCCCAGGGAACGGGAGAGGGCGTCGATCCGAAAGTCGACCATCCCGGTGTCGTTGATGAGTTCGAGCGAGCGGCGAAGGATGGTGGCGCGGGTCGAGGGCTCGTCGGATACGCCGGGCACTACGAGGGCGGATGCCGTGGGGTGTTTCTCTTTCTTGGTCAGGGCCATGGCGTCTCTATTTTATCTGATTGGCAATGTTTTTAAACTGGCGGCGCCCTTCGTCGGTGAGGTAGGGCAGGAGTTGCAGGAGCGAGAGGGAGACGTAGCGGTTCACGGCCTCTTCGAGGCGGTCGCCGCCGTGGTTGGCGAAGGCGTTGTTGATCCACCAGCGCAGGAGGGTGATCTGGGAGGCGAAGATCAGGTCGCGCAGGCGGGGGTCGGCGATGGGGCGAAGGCAGCCGTTTTCGGTCAGACGGTCGTAGCAGGCGTACATCCAGGTGCGGTTGGAGTCCATCCATCGGGCGAAGGTGGCGTGTTCGCGTCGCAGGACGCCGAGGTCGCCGAAGTAGTAGGCGGTCACGCCGACATAGGCGATGGCTTTGGAGGCGATGACGCGGAAGTAGAGGTAGAGTTGTTTGATGTCGAGAAAGGGGGTGATGATCTCGGCGAGGGTGGCACGCATGGTGGTCTCGTATTGCTCCCAGATGGCGGCGATGATGTCTTCCTTTTTGGGGAAGTGGTAGGTGATGTTGCCGGGGCTGAGGGAGAGGGCGCGGGCGACGGTCTCGATCCGGAAGTCGACGATGCCGGTGCGGTTGATGACTTCGTTGGCCATGGCGACGATCAGTTCGCGGGTGGAGTGTCCGGAACGGCGGCCGGAGGCGCGGGTGCGGTCGGCGAGGTCGAGGTGGATGTCCTGGAGGTCGGCGAGGTCGGGCTCGGCGCGACGGGGACGGCCGCGTTTGCGTTTGGGCTGGTCGAGAAGGGGGCCGTTCTTGCGCGGACGGCCGCGTTTGCGTTTGGCAACCTGGGGTTCGGTGGTTTCGTCCTGGGGTGCGGGATGGAGGGGTTTGGTGGATGTGCTCATCGTGTTTCCGTTTTTGTTTCCCGGGCGCCCGGGGTGGCGAGGGCGGCTGGAGGGGTGAGGGTTTGGTGCTCTTTCCGATCTTCGTCCGGGGGAGCGGGGGCTCGGGGGAGGGGTGGAACCGAAAAGTAAACCAATTTCAATCAAATATATGAATTATATCGGATAAATTTTACGGTTCGGGCGAAGAAAACTGGCGGCTGTTTGAATTTTTTCAAAAACTATTGCGGGTGTCGCGGATTTTCCTGCAAATTTCTTGCCAATCTTCATCTTCGGAGCGGGGAGTATTGTGTTTTCCTTTTTCGGCCCAAAAGAATAACTTTGCGTCTGTTCCGGCGGTTTTGTCGGTTCTTTGACGGTGCGGCGGCGCGGCCCCGGGCTTCCGCTTCAGCAATACGGGCGCGATGTATGGGGTGGCCAATGACGGATATTGTTGGGCGTCTGGGGGCAACGGTGCCAGTGGCATGTATGTGGGGTTCAATGTGACGTGGCTCAGCCCGGACGGTGGGAACAATCGGGCGTTCGGTCTTCTGTTGCGTTGCCTCTCGGAATAAACGGGGACGAGAGGCACGCGGGGGGCAATGGGCCGGAGCTACCCCATATAACCGAACTTTGTGCGGGCGGACGCCCGGGAGGTACGGCAACTCTCGACGCGGGAGCGGCGTGTTGCGGGCCGCCCGTGGGGAGGCGTCCGGCCCGCGCGACCCAAAGGGTCGCAAGAGCACGGTCTATTCGTCTTCGGCGCGCTATTGGGTTCTTAGCTAAGTTCGCCGCCAGCGGTGAATGCAACGAGCCCCGACGAGTTGCAGTCCGCCGCGTGGGGTGGCGGCGAACTGCGCGACTCGAAGAGCCGCAGGGGCAAGCCTTTTTCTGTCGGGTTCGGGCTGCGCGCGCCGGGGGTGGGCCGAACGGCTCAGTACACAGGCTCGGCGCCCGTTTATCACTTCTGCCATGTTCGGCCTGTCGCCCATCCCCCCCGAGGCGCTCCGCGCCTGGGCGACAAGGCCGGCGGTTCGGGGAACCGCGCTATTCGCTTTCGGTTTAAGCGGCCGAAGCCTGCGGGGCCCAAAACGAGCTTTACGAGTTGCGTCCCGCCCGAGGGGAGGCTTCAGCCCGCGCGACTCTGCGAGTCGCAAAAGCACAGCCCAACCCACGGCCCAAAACACTGCCCCGTGTCGGCCTCACTGCGGCTCCGCTTACGCTCCGCCGCATTCCCGTCGCCCGCTGGGATTTCATCTCGATTTTGCTATCACAAAACGAGCGAAATCCCTCTTTAGGCGGGCGGGCGACGGGGTTTTGCGCGGGATCGAGTTTTTTCGCGCGCCTGTTCTTTGTCCGCGCGCCTTGCGCGATTCAGTTATATTCGGCTACCGCCGAAATAGTTGAATCGCTTCTTCAGGCGTGGCGCGCGTCATCCTTACGGGAGGGTACTGCGCTCGGGCCGCGCGGGCCCCACGTCCCGTGGACGGGAAATGCTTGCGCATTTCCACTGGCCGCCTCTACCCCCGTTCTTTGTCCGCGCGCAGGCGAGCTTTATTCGCGCGCCTTGGGAAATCTTGTCAAAACGTGCCAGCACATTTTGACGATTTCCCTCTTTTGGCGGGGCGCGCGATCTAAGCACTGCCCCGGATGGAACTGTTCCTTTTGTGAACAAAAGGAACCGAAAAAACTTTAGAGCGCATCCCTAAAGGGATGCTTTGGCCGGGTCTAACCGCATCACTCAACCACACAGGGGACGCGATGCGGTCGCGCTTCCGAATACACAAATAATTTAAAACTCTTAACTTCATAACTACGATGTACGGAAAAGTCAAACAGTACCTCAAGGATGAGCTGGCGGCGATCGATGCGGCCGGACTCTACAAACGGGAACGCATCATCACCACGCCGCAACGGGCGGAAATCAAGGTGGAGGACGGACAACGGGTGCTCAACTTTTGCGCCAACAACTACTTGGGGCTCTCGGACAATCCGAGGCTGATCGAGGCGGCGAAACGGGCCATGGATACGCACGGGTTCGGGATGTCGTCGGTACGGTTCATCTGCGGAACGCAGGACATTCACAAAGAGCTGGAACGTGCCATTGCCGACTATTTCGGAACGGAGGAGACGATCCTATATGCTGCTTGTTTCGATGCGAACGGGGGGGTGTTCGAACCGATCCTGGGCGAGGAGGATGCCATTATTTCGGATGCGCTGAACCACGCCTCGATCATCGACGGGGTGCGGCTATGCAAGGCGAAACGGTATCGGTATGCGAATGCCGATATGGAAGATCTCGAAACGCAGCTCAAACTGGCGCAGGCGCAGCGGTTCCGCATCATCGTGACGGACGGGGTCTTCTCGATGGACGGCAATGTGGCGCCGATGGATCGGATCTGCGAACTGGCGGAAAAATACGATGCGCTGGTGATGGTGGACGAGTGCCACTCGGCGGGGGTCGTGGGGCCGACGGGGCGAGGGGTGACGGAGCTGTTCGACGTCCGGGAACGGGTCGATATCATCACCGGGACGCTGGGCAAGGCGTTCGGCGGGGCGGTGGGCGGTTTCACCACGGGACGAAAGGAGATTATCGACATGCTGCGGCAGCGGTCGCGGCCTTATCTCTTCTCGAATTCGATCCCGCCGGCGGTGGTCGGAGCGGGGATCGAGATGTTCCGCATGCTGGGCGAAAACGACGACCTGCACGCGAAGCTGGCGGAAAATGTGACCTATTTCCGCGACCGGATGATTGCGGCGGGGTTCGATATCAAACCGACGCAATCGGCGATCTGTGCGGTGATGCTGTACGATGCGAAGCTGTCGCAGGTGTTCGCGGCGAGGTTGCTGGAGGAGGGGATTTATGTGACAGGGTTCTACTATCCGGTGGTGCCGAAGGATCAGGCGCGGATCCGGGTACAGGTGTCGGCGGGACACGAACGGGAGCACCTGGATCGGTGTGTGGAGGCGTTCACGAAGGTGGGACGGGAGCTGGGGGTGTTGAAATAACGGTCGGTGCCTGAACGGGTTATTGGCCTTGGAAAGGGTGTTCCGCGCTCCGCGCAGAGCACCTTTTTTATTTCGCACGGTTCATTGTTTCGGGGGCTATTGGGCACGTTGCGCGGCACAGCCGCTCCCCGGCCCCGGGCTTCCGCGACCACTCTTCGGGCGCGCAGAAGAGCAACGGCAACCACGGGTTCAGTTGGTCGTCCGCGAGTAATGGGATTCGAGGTGTGTACTTGACTTTCGACGTGACGTATCTTAACCCCTATATCGCGAACTTCCGCGTCTTCGGTTTTCAGTTGCGGTGCCTCTCGGAATAAACGGGGGACGAGTGCGCGCGGGCAATTTAGGATAGAGGCGCCCAGCTTTTGAGGGCCGAGCGGCGCGCCCCGGGCTACCGCGGAGCCGGCAATGAAGAATGGATGGGCGGTTTAGCTTATGTCGGGGCTTACGGATACAGCTGGGCTTCTACGGTCAACGAGAAAAACGGCATGTATATGGCTGCCTATGTAACCTGGCTTGAACCATGTAGCAGCAGTTTTCGTGCCTTCGGTTTTCAGTTGCGTTGCCTCTCGGAATAAACGGGAAAGGGAGTCGCGGGGGCAAGGGGCTGGAGCTGCCCCATGTAGCCGAACTTTATGCGGCCGGACGCCCGGGAGGAACAGCAACTCTCGGCGCGGAGCGGCGTGTTGCGGGCCTCCCGGGTCGCAAAAGCTCCGCCCCCGCACCGCTCTCCATTTTATTGGGTTCGGGCTGCGCGCTCCGGGGGTGGGCCGAAGGCCCAGCGCGCAGGCCCGGCGGTTCTTCGAACCGCAAAAGCACGGCCCATTCGTCCGCGACCTGTTTGCAGTCGCCGCCAGCGGAGAGCAGCAACGAGCGCCGGCGAGTTGCAGTCCGCCGCGTGGGGTGGCGGCGAACTGCGCGACTCTGCGAGTCGCAGAAGCTCGGCCAACAGTTCAGCCCAATCCACCGCCCGAAGAACAAGCACAGCCCAAAGCGTACCCCAATTCTCCGCCCCGTGTCAGCCTCACTGCGGCTCCGCTGTCGCTCCGCCACGCTTGCCGTCGCCCGCGGCAATTCTTGCCGGATTGGCTCACCGCCAACCGGCAGAATATGCCCTCTTAAGCGGGCGGGCGACGGATTTTACGCGAGAGGGTCGAGTTTTTTCGCGCGCCTGCGCGATTCATCTATATTCGGCTACCGCCGAAATAGCTGAATCGCTTTTTTAGGCGTGGCGCGCGAGCAACAGGAAAGTAATAACGGCCGCGCGCCATGACGCGAACGCGTCGGCCAAGCGGGCCACACGTCCCGTGGACGGGAAATGCTTACGCATTTCCACTGGCAGCCTCTACCCCCG
>NZ_CAQIVA010000058.1:0-11579 GCF_948810725.1 uncultured Rikenella sp. | reverse complement strand
GCCTCCGACCGCGGAGGCCCGCAACTGACGTTGCTGTGGGCCCCGCAGGCTTCAATCCGCTAAGGCAATTGTATTTTCGCAAGCTCGGTAAAGAGCGGGGTGAACTTTGAGTGGCAGGTTGGGCTGAGCTCTTGCGGTTCATAGAACCGCCGGGCCTGCGCGCTGGGCCTTTGGCCCACCCCCGGAGCGCGCAGCCCGAAACTTAAAATTAGAGTAAAGGCTGCCAGTAAGACGCCCAGTGAGCCCGCCCCGGGCTACCGCAGCTGCACCTCAGGCGCACTCGACAACGTCGCCAACCACGGATTCAACTGGGCTTCATCCACCAGAAATACGAACAGCAACCACCTCGATTTCTACATGACACACCTCAATCCCACCAGCGCAAACCACCGCGGTTACGGTTTTCAGCTGCGGTGCCTCTCGGAATAAACAGGGGCCGAGCGGCAATCGAAAGCCGGCTGGGACTACCCCAACCCACGGCCGCTTCACCCCCCACCCCCAAAGACTGCCGCCTCTCCGAAAACAACCGCAGAAAAACATCCCCGCCCCCTCAACAAAGCCCCCGCACCGCTTGGTCATGCGAAAAAAAAACGCTATCTTAGCCGTTTGAAAAGCCAAGCGAGACTTAGATAATCAAACCATGCAAGAACAGCAAGAGAGAATCATCAAGATCAATATCGAGGAGGAGATGAAGACCGCCTACATCGACTATTCGATGTCGGTGATCGTGTCGCGGGCCCTGCCCGACGTGCGCGACGGACTCAAACCGGTGCACCGCCGCGTGCTCTACGGGATGAGCAACGAACTGTCGCTCTACTCCGACAAACCGTACAAGAAATCCGCCAGAATCGTCGGGGAAGTCCTGGGGAAATTCCACCCCCACGGCGACTCCTCAGTCTACGACGCTATGGTGCGGATGGCACAGGAGTGGTCGCTGCGGTATCCGCTGGTGGACGGACAGGGGAACTTCGGATCGATCGACGGGGACAGCCCGGCGGCGATGCGGTACACCGAAGCCCGGATGAAGAAAATCACCGACGAAGTGATGGCCGACATCGAAAAGGAAACCGTCGACTTCACCCTCAACTTCGACGACACCATCTACGAACCCACGGTACTTCCGACGAAAATCCCCCTCTTGCTGCTCAACGGGAGCTCCGGGATTGCAGTCGGGATGGCAACGAATATGCCACCGCATAACCTCAGCGACACCATCGACGCCGTAAACGCCTATATCGACAACCCCGACATCGAGATCTCGGAACTCATCGAAAAGATCAAAGCACCGGACTTTCCGACCGGCGGGATTATCTACGGTTACGAAGGAGTGCGGGAGGCGTACGAAACGGGGCGGGGACGCGTCGTGATCCGTTCCAAGACCGACATCGAACACACCGCGAGCGGGCGGGAGTGTATCGTCGTGACCGAGATTCCGTATCAAGTCAATAAAGCCGAGATGATCCAGAAGATCGCCGGCATGATCAACGACAAGAAGATCGAAGGGATCTCTTACATCAACGACGAATCCGACCGAAACGGGATGCGGATCGTCATCATCCTGAAACACGACGCGGTGGCAAGCGTCGTGCTCAATACTTTGTTCAAATACACCCAGCTGCAATCCACCTTCTCGGTCAATAACATCGCGCTGGTGGACGGGCGGCCCAGATCGCTCAACCTCAAAGAGCTGGTCAAATACTTCGTTCGGCACCGCCACGACGTGATCGTGCGGCGGACGAAATACGATTTGCGGAAAGCGGAAGAAAGGGCACACATTTTGGAGGGTCTCCTTATTGCGCAGGACAACATCGACGAAGTCATCCGGATCATCCGGGCCGCCAAGAATGCAGACGAGGCAAAAACCAACCTCATTGCCCGCTTCCAATTCAGCGACCTTCAGGCACAGGCCATCGTCGACATGCGACTGCGGGCACTGACCGGGCTCGAACACGAAAAACTCCAGCAGGAGTACGACGAACTGCGCAAAATGATCGCCCACTACAACGAACTGCTCGGCAGCGAGTCCATGCAGATGCAACTCATCAAAGACGAACTCGTCGAGATGAAAGAACGGTACGGCGACAAGCGGCGGAGCGAAATCGTCCTAACCGCAGAAGAGTTCAACCCCGAAGACTTCTACGCCGACGAGGATGTGGTGATCACCATCTCGCACCTGGGATATATCAAGCGCACCCCGCTGACCGAATACCGGACACAGTCCAGGGGCGGAGTGGGATCGAAAGGGTCTGCCACGCGGGACGAAGACTTCATCGAGCACCTGTACGTCACTACGATGCACAACACCATGCTCTTCTTTACCGAAAAGGGGAGATGTTACTGGCTCAAAGTGTACGAAATACCCGAAGGGAGTCGTTCTTCCAAAGGCCGTGCGATTCAGAACGTCATCCAGATCGAACCGGATGACAAAGTGCGAGCCTATATCAACGTGCGCAGGCTGAACGACCCGGAATACGTCAACAGCAACTACATCGTGATGTGCACCCGCGAAGGGATCATCAAGAAGACCTTGCTGGAAGCCTACTCACGGCCCCGGCTGAACGGCGTGAACGCCATCACCATCAAAGACGGCGACCAGCTGATCGACGCCGCACTGACTTCGGGCAAGGCTCAGGTGGTGATTGCCGCCAAAGGCGGGAAAGCGATTCGTTTCGAAGAAGAGAACGTCCGGGCCATCGGACGGACGGGAGCAGGCGTGCGGGGGATCAATCTCGATGACGGGGATGAAGTGATCGGCATGCTGACCGTCGAACCGGATCAGAAACCGGAAATTCTGGTCGTCTCGGAAAACGGATACGGGAAGCGGACAGGGATCGACGACTACCGCATCACCGGCCGGTCGGGGAAAGGCGTCAAGACCATCCAGATTACGGAAAAGACAGGTAAGCTGATCTCCATTCAGGCCGTAAGCGACGAAAACGACCTGATGATCATCAACCGGTCGGGCCTCACGATTCGGATTCCCGTTGCCGACATCCGCGTCACCGGACGCGCGGCACAGGGCGTCAAGGTGATCAACCTGCGGAACAACGACTCGATCGCTTCGGTGATCGCCGTGCCCAAGAGCGAAGACGACGAAACGAACGACGACCCGTCTATCGTTGCCGCCGCTGAAGTGACCGAATAACTAACACATACTCACACGATACGCACCATGAAAAAGATTCTTTTGATCCTCGCCGCCGCAGCCACCACACTGGCCGCCAGCTCGCAGACCAAAGAGCTGGACAACCTCGCCAAGCGGCTCCAGAAGAGCGATGAAGCCATCGCCGATCCCAAGAAATCCGCCTCGGCAAACACGTGGCTCGACCACACCAGCGCCCTGATCGCCGCATCGAAAGTCTACACCAAAACGTTGGTGGCCGATTTTCCCATCGAACAGACCCTGGCCTTGGTCGGCGACCAGCCCAACGAAATCGTCGAAGTGACCGTGATGGAACAACCCCACAAGAAATACGTGTTCGATAACTTCGACATCTACGTCAATCAGAACGGACAAGTCGTCTTCTGGCAGACCAAGAACGAATTCCGTCCCGACGCCTTGAACAAAGCACTGGAAGCGTTCAAAAAAGCCTGCGAACTCGACCCCTCCATCGCGACCGGTAAAGGGTATCTCGTGGGCGACGAACTGCTGAACCAGTTCAACACCAACGGGATGAACAACTACAACCTCGGTCAGAAGATCCAGGCAGCCGAAATGTTCTCGAAAGTCGTCGAAGTCAACCAGATGCTCGGCAACACCGACTCCGTGATGCTCTACTACACCGGCGTGGCTTACAGCGAAGGCGAAGACTACGACAAAGCCCTCGAATACCTGAACAAAGCCCGTGAAATCGGCTACGACCAGGACGGCGGCGTAGACTTCTACATCGCCTACATGCAGGAAAAACAAGGCAAGAAAGAGGACGCCATCGCCACCCTCGAAAACGCCCTCGCCAAATACCCGACCGACAACCGGATGGTGACCCAGCTGATTAATCTCTACATCGACACCCAGCGCAGCCCGGACACCGTAGTCGGTCTGCTCGACAAAGCGAAAGAGCTCGATCCGTCGAACGTCTCGCTCTACATGCTCGAAGGTACCTTGTGGGAAAAGATGGGTAACGCGGACAAAGCCGAAGCCGCTTTCGTCGCCGCCACCAAAGTCGATCCGGACAACTATGCGCCTTACATGAACGCCGGGATCATGGAAGCCCGCAAAGGTGACGCCCTGATCGAACAAGCCCGGAAACTCGATCTCAACGACGTGAAAGGATACGAAGCCATGGCCAAAGAAGCGATCGGTTACTACAACGTCGCGATCGAATATCTGGAAAAAGCCCACGAGTTGAATCCCAAAGAGATCGGCATCGTCGATATGCTGAAAGGCTTGTACTATCAGAAATTAGCCAACGGCGAAGAGGTAGAAACCAAGTTCCAGCACTACACCGACCTGTACCGGTCGATGGAAGAGCAGGCCGAAGCGGCACAACAGTAAACCTTGAGGCCGGTATTTCCCACCCCTTCATCTATTCTACGCCCGCAGGAATCTTCAGTGTATTCCTGCGGGCTTTTTTGCGAACATACTTCAGAGCGATTAGATTTTTCAGCGCACGGACAAAGAATTGAGGGTAGAGGCTGCCCATTTCGAGCGCCGGGAGGCACCGCCTAAAGAGGGAAATCGTCAAAATGTGTTGGCATATTTTGACAAGATTTCCCAAGGCGCGCGGACAATGAACGGGGTAGAGGCGGCCAGTAAACCACCCGAAGGGTGCGCCCGCCCGGCGTAAGGGCAGTACCCTCCCGTCTCCAAAGACGCGCGCCCCGCTTAAAGAAGCGATTCAACTATTTCGGCGGTGAGCCGAATATAGATGAATCGCGCAAGGCGCGCGAAAAAATCGACTTTGCGCAAAAAATCCGTCGCCCGCCCGCTTAAAGAGCATATTCTGCCCGTTGGCACTCAGCCAATCCGGCAAGAATTGCCGCGGGCGACGGCAGCGGCGAAGCGACAGCGGAGCCGCAGTGAGGCAAATGCGGGGCCGTGCTTTGGGGCGTGGTTGGCTGTACTCTTGCGACCCTTTAGGGTCGCGCGGGCCAAAGCCTCCCGCCGCGGAAGCCCGCAACTGGCGTTGCTTTAGGCCCCGCAGGCTTCGACCGCTTGAACTGAGAGCGAGTAGTGCGGTTCGTAGAACCGCTGGGCCTGCGCGCTGGGCCTTTGGCCCACCCCCGGAGCGCGCGGCCCGAACCCTACAGAAGGGGGGAGGGTGTTGATGGCGGAACTATTGCGACCTTTAGGTCGCCGTCCGCGGAGCGCAGCGAACGCCACAGGCGGACGTCCGACCGTAAAGTCAAATTGAAATGGGGCAGAGGCTGCCTGCAAAACGCCCCGGGCTACCGCCGTCGAGACATGGGGACACCGGCCAGTGTCTCCGGCAACGGCTACAGTTGGGCATCGACCGTCAGCGACACCGACGGCATGCATTTAAGTTTCAGCATGGCCTGGCTCGATCCCTGTACCGCGAACAGCCGCGGCTACAGTTTTCAGTTGCGTTGCCTCTCGGAATAAACGGGACAAGCGGTACTGCCCCGGGCAGCCGCAACCATAAGACAGGCGAGTTGAAAGACGTCGGCTACAGCGACGCCAGTTGGTCTTCTGCCACGAACGGTATCGGCGGCCTGAGTATGACATTCAGCACAAAATGGTTCCACATCAGCAACCCGGACTACCGCGCCTACGGTCTTCAATTGCGTTGCCTCTAGGAATAAACGGGGGTAGAGGCGGCCAATAAAACACCCTGTGGGTGCGCCCCGGGCTACCGCGATACGGGATATAATAAACTATTTGGCGCTCTGATGAACAACGGCAACTACGGATATAGCTGGTCTACCGCTACGAATGGGATTCACGGTCTGAACTTGAATTTCAATTCGCAGGGCCTCGGCTCCAGCCACTCGGATCGCCGCGCTTGCGGTTTTCAGTTGCGTTGCCTCTCGGAATAAACGGGGGTAGAGGCTGCCAATAAAACACCCGATGGGTGCGCCCGGGCTACCGCCACGCACGCTATGGCGGGCCGGTCAGCGTCGGCAACGACGGATACAGCTGGTCGTCTGCATCCTACAATCCGGGCGACCATTACCGCGCCTTGGACTTATATTTCAGTTCGCAGCACCTCACCCCCAGCTACTCGGACAGCCGCGCCCACGGTTTTCAGTTGCGCTACCTCTCGGAATAAACGGGGATAAGCAGCACCCCAAAACTACCTGAAGCTACCCCAAACAACCGACCGCCGCCTGCGCTACATCCACGCCGCTATCCTCGTCTTTTTTCGTATCTTTGCCGTATTCCACCGGAAACGGTATTTTGTTTGCAGAGGGAGAACACCGACGCGAGCCGTGCCACCCCTCGCCTCCCACGAAAAAATGGAAGAAAGAGAGATCATCGAAAACGCCGCCCAAGGCGACTACAAATACGGATTCACCACCGACCTCGCCACCGAGACCATCGGCAAAGGGCTCGACGAAACCACCATCCGGCGCATCTCCGCCCTGAAAGAAGAGCCGGAATGGCTGCTCGAATTCCGCCTCCGCGCTTTCCGGAAGTGGCAGACCATGACCATGCCCGACTGGGCCCATCTGGAGATACCGCCCATCGACTATCAGGACATCATCTACTACGCCGCCCCCAAGAAAGACAAGAAGCTCAAGAGCAGCATGGACGAAGTCGACCCCGAGCTTCGCGCCACCTTCGAGAAACTCGGCATTCCGCTCGACGAACAGAAAGCCCTGGCAGGCGTCGCCGTCGACGCCGTCATCGACTCCGTCTCCGTCAAGACCACCTTCCAAGCCATCTTGGCCGAGAAAGGAATCATCTTCTGCTCCTTCTCCGAAGCCGTGCGGAACCATCCGGAACTCGTACAGAAATATTTAGGCACCGTCGTGCCCTATACCGACAACTTTTTCGCCGCCTTGAACTCCGCCGTGTTCTCCGACGGCTCCTTCTGCTACATCCCGAAGGGCGTGCGGTGTCCGATGGAGCTTTCGACCTACTTCCGGATCAACGCCGCCGGCACCGGCCAGTTCGAACGGACACTGATCGTGGCCGACGAAGGGGCGTATGTGAGCTATTTGGAGGGGTGTACCGCACCGATCCGGGATGAAAACCAGCTCCACGCGGCGATTGTGGAGATCGTCGTCGAACAAGACGCCGAAGTGAAATACTCCACCGTCCAAAACTGGTACCCGGGTGATAAGGAGGGACGAGGCGGCGTCTTCAACTTCGTGACCAAGCGCGGGATTTGCCGCGGAGAAAATGCCAAACTCAGCTGGACGCAAGTCGAGACCGGTTCGGCCATTACGTGGAAATACCCCTCCTGCATTTTGGCGGGAGATAATAGCGTGGGGGAATTCTACTCCGTCGCCCTGACCGGGAACCACCAGCAGGCCGATACCGGCACCAAGATGATCCACTTAGGACGGAACAGCAGGAGCCGTATCGTGTCGAAAGGGATTTCGGCAGGCTTTTCGCAGAACTCCTACCGCGGCCTCGTGCGCGTGGCGAAGACGGCGACCGGGTGCCGCAACTATTCGCAGTGCGACTCCTTACTCATCGGAGACAAGTGCGGGGCACATACCTTTCCGTATATCGAGTGCAGCAACGACACCGCTACCCTCGAACACGAAGCCACCACCTCCAAGATCAGCGAGGAACAGCTCTTCTACTGCAACCAACGCGGGATTTCGACCGAAGAGGCCGTGGGCCTGATCGTCAACGGCTACGCCCGCGAAGTGCTCAACCAATTGCCCATGGAGTTCGCCGTCGAAGCCCAGAAACTGCTCGCCTTGTCTTTGGAGGGGAGCGTAGGCTAATCCTATGATCTTACACAGCATAAACATCAGACACGCCATATGAGCCAGAATATATTAGAAATCAGGAATCTGCACGCCACCGTCGCCGACGAAGGCAAAGAGATCCTGCGCGGCATCGACCTGACCGTGGGTGCCGGAGAGGTACACGCCATCATGGGGCCCAACGGAGCCGGGAAATCGACCCTCGGTTCGGTGCTTGCCGGGAATGAACGATTCGCCGTGACCGGCGGCACCGTCACTTTTCTCGGCCGGAATCTGCTGGAGATGAGCATCGAGGAACGCGCCGCACTGGGGCTTTTCCTCGGCTTCCAGTACCCGGTCGAGATTCCGGGCGTTTCGATGGCCTCCTTCCTGCGGCTCGCCATCAACCAGCAACATGCCGCCCGCGGCGAAGAGCCGATCGGCTCGGGCGACTTCCTGCGTCTGATGCGCGAGAAGAGCGAAATCGTCGAACTCGGCGACAAACTGATGAACCGCGCCGTGAACGTCGGCTTCTCGGGCGGCGAAAAGAAGCGGAACGAAATCTTCCAGATGGCCATGCTCGAACCGAAGCTCGCCGTGCTGGACGAGACCGACAGCGGTCTGGACATCGACGCCCTGCGCGTGGTGGCCACCGGCGTCACCCGGCTCAAACGGCCCGACAACGCCACCATCGTTATCACCCACTACCAGCGGCTGTTGGACTATATCATACCCGACTACGTCCACGTGCTCTACCGCGGGCGAATCATCCACTCCGCCGGCAAGGAGCTGGCCCGGGAGCTCGAAGAACGCGGTTACGACTGGGTCATCCGCGAATACGGCGACAAAGAGGAGTAGCCCTATGGACAGGATACTGAAAGAACGTTACAAATACACCCCGCTCGGTCGGCTCGCGGCATCGGGCGGAGCTCCGGAGGAGAGCTTCGTTCCGGCGCAGGCCGAAATTTCGACCGAAGCCGAAGCGGCGCTGTGTCGGGTCGAACCGCTCCCGGCGGCGACTTTGCGGGAGGCTGCCGAGCGGTCTCCCCATCCGGGTTTGACCATCGATCCCCTGCTGCTCGACAACCTCGGCGCCGAGACGAAACAGGTACAGGGGGTACAGATCGACATTCCGGCCGGATGCGAAACCAGCGGCATTCTGTATATCCATCTGCGTTACCCCTCTGCGACTCCGATCCAAGGAGGCGTGCAAAAATACGTGCAACGCCACCGGATTCGGGCCGGGCGTAACAGCCGCGTGCGGGTGGTCGTTTATCACCATGCGTGTGCATCGGCCGACGCGCTGATTGACAGCGCCCTGCTGCTCGAAGCGGAGGCGGGAGCTTCGGTCGAGCTGTTCGAGGTGGCTGAAACCCGGGCTACCTACTTCGCTACCGTGCTGACCTCGATCGAACGGGACGCCAGCGTCAAAGTCACTACCATCGACTTGGATAACAGCATATTACGACGAAATCGGTTCGTAACGCTCGCTGAGCCGGGAGCGGACTGCAACCTCGAAGGGGCTTACCTCACGGCGGGGAATCAGCTGGCGGACAACTATATCCGGATGCACCACGCTTCGGCGCACTGCCGCAGTAACCAGCTCTTCAAAGGGGTGGCCGAAGACGATTCGAGAGGGGCTTTTACGGGTCATATCTACGTCGCGCCGGACGCTCAGCAGACGGTCGCGTTACAGGAGAACCACAACATCGTGCTGAGCGACCGGGCCCGGATCGACACCCGGCCGCAGTTAGAGATTTACGCCGACGATGTGAAATGCAACCACGGTGCGACGGTCGGCCGGCTGGATCCGGAGGCGGTCTACTACATGCGCCAGCGGGGCATCGCGCTCGAAGCGGCGAAACGGTTGCAGATCGAGGGTTTCATCCGCGAGGTCATCGACCACACGCGTCTCGACGATCTCGAACGCCTCCTCCACGACAAAGTGGCCAAACGCCTCTTGCATATTTAACTGTTCGTTTATCTGTACTTTGTGCCGGCTGGAACTGCCGCTTGTTGGCTTCGCCTTCCTCCTCGCCGCTCGGTAATTTGCAAACTGCGTTTGCATTACGCTCGCTGGCAGCGTCGGTTGAAAAAAGCGGCACCAAAACCGACGCAGCAGCCGAGTTGCCATCAAGTTTACTTGAATGGCCGAGGCGCAAGGAGGAAACCTTAAGGTAAACTTTTATGCTAGCTGCGCTACGCCTCAGGCTCCGCAGTCCTCAGTCTTCGCGATTGTTTTTGGGTCGGGGTTGTAGCGCGCCCAAAGTTTAGCTCGCATTAGCGCGCTACAACTCCCGGCCCAAAGAAGAGTCCGAGAACCGGGCCGCCGGCAGCTGGAGGATGCGTCAGCATCCGTCTAAAGTTTTTCTGGTTCTCTTTGTTCACAAAGAGAACAGTACCCTCCCGATAAGGTGCAAATAAACGAACGTTATAGAGACACTGATGAAAAGTTTGACAGAAATCCGTTCGGATTTTCCCATACTATCGACCACCGTGAACGGTCGTCCCCTGATCTATCTGGACACCGCCGCCACCGCCCAGAAGCCCGAAATCGTGATCCGCACCGTCGATGAGATGCACCGCCGCCTGAACGCCAACATCCATCGCGGCATCCATTATATGGCCGAAGAGACCACGACCCGGTACGAACAAGCCCGCGAACGCGTTCGGCAGCTGTTGAACGCCCGTTCGCCCCGCGAAATCGTCTTCACCAGCGGTGCCACCCAGTCCATCAACCTCGTCGCCGCCACATTCGGAGAGAAATACATACACCCCGGCGACAACATCGTCGTCACCGAGATGGAGCACCACTCGAACCTCGTTCCGTGGCAGCTCGCCGCCATGCGGAAAGGCGCCGAAGTGCGCGTCCTGCCTTTCGACGATGCGGGAGCTTTGCGGACAGACCTACTGCCTGCGCTACTCGACGAACGGACACGGATCGTCGCCGTAACCCAGGCTTCGAACGTGCTCGGCACCGTGCCCGACCTGCCGCATATCATTGCGACCGCTCATGCCGAGGGAATTCCCGTACTCGTGGACGGCTGTCAGGGCATCGTGCACCAGATGACCGACGTGCAGGCCTTGAACTGCGACTTTTACGCCTTTTCGGGACACAAACTCTACGGGCCGACCGGGATCGGCGTCCTGTACGGCAAAGAGCGGTGGCTCGAAGAGCTCCCGCCGTACATGGGCGGAGGCGACATGGTCGGCACCGTCACCCTGCCCACCGGCACCACCTTCGCCGAGCTCCCGCTGAAATTCGAGGCCGGCACCATGAACTATATCGGCGCCATCGGGCTCGGCACCGCCATCGACTACCTCTCCGACCTCGGTTTCGAACGCATCCATGCCCACGAAATCGACCTGCTGGCCCGAGCGACGGAACGTTTGAACGCCATCGACGGCCTGCGCATCTACGGGACGACTCCGGGCAAGAGTCCTATCGTCTCGTTCACCGTCGAGGGGACACACCCGGCCGATATCGCCATGATTATCGACAAACTCGGCGTCGCCATGCGCTCCGGCACCCACTGCGCGGAACCTGTCATGGCCCACTACGGCATCACTGCGATGTGTCGGCTCTCTGTCGGTCTCTACAACACCGCGGACGAGATCGACTCGGCGGCGGCGGCGGTAGAACGGGCCGTCGCCATGCTCCGCTAGCTATTTATTAATCGTACGTTTATTTGCAGATCATTTCTTTGTGCCTGCTGGAACCGTACCTTTCTTGAAAGAAAGGTACCCAAAGAACT
>NZ_CAQIVA010000057.1:0-11603 GCF_948810725.1 uncultured Rikenella sp. | reverse complement strand
TCCACGGGACGTGGGGCCCGCGCGGCCCGAGCGCAGTACCCTCCTGTTGGCGAAGCCGCGCGCCCCGCTTAAAAGAGCGATTCAGCTATTTCGGCGGTAGCCGAATATAGATGAATCGCGCAAGGCGCGCGAAAGAGCGGCGGAGCGAAAGCGGAGCCGCAGTGAGGCGGACACGGAGCGGAGAACTGGGGCTGTGCTTTGGGCTGTGACTGTTCTTCGGGCGGGAAAACCGTAACCGGTTTTCCCGCCGCGCCGGGCCGAGCATGGGGCTGAGATTTGGGCGGTGAGTTGGGTCTTGCTTTGGGCCGAGCTTCTGCGGCTCATTGAGCCGCGCAGTTCGCCGCCACCCCACGCGGCGGACTGCAACTTGCCGGAGCTCGTTGCATTCACCGCTGGCGGCGAACAGCTAAGACTAAGAGCTAATAGCGCGATGCAGAGTGACGCATTAGCAGTGCGAGGGGGCACACCGAGAGCGAATGTCACCGAATGGGAGACGGTAAATGGGCTGTGCTCTTGCGACCCAAAGGGTCGCCGGGCTTGCGGCGGGGCGTCTTTGATGCCCGGGCCGGACGCCGCAGGCCGAACTCAACAGAATTGGGCTGAACTTTTGTCGTGGTTTGGGCTGATTTGTTGGTTGAGCTTTTGCGACCCTTTGGGGCGCGCTTTTACTTAATAGATAGGGGTGTCCACTTGTGATTCGGGTCGGAGCCAGCGTGGGCCGAACGAGCTCCGCGAAGTTGCGGCCCTACGCCTGGGGTGGCTCCGGCCCGGGCGGTTCTTCGAACCGCAGGGATGCAACTTAAATGCAGGGTTGAGAGGTCAGTTACTCAGGGTTGTTCCACTCCTTTGCCCACCGTGGGCCCGCAGCCCGTTTATTCCGAGAGGCAACGCAACTGAAGAGCGTGGCCGCGGCTGCCTTTGTGGTTGCGATTGTGGTACGTCACGCCGAAACGCAAGTATATGCCATCAGTACCGTCGGCCCCGGACGACCAGCTGTAACCGTAGTACCCGGTGCCCGACAACACCCCCAAACGCCCATAGTAGCCCGTGTCGCGGAAGCCCGGGGCGGCCCCTCGGAACTTGTTTTAGATGTGGGAGAAATGAGGATGTTTTGCCCCTCCGAGAGGCGGGAATCGGAATATGTGCTATATTTATGATCGCATTTGCCGCGTACAAAAAGCCCCCTCTTCGGTCGACCTCCGGAAAGAGGCCCATCGCCGGAAAGAAGTCGACCTTCAGAAACCGTGACGGGCGGAACGATTGACGATGAAAAAAGTGATAGATACAATTCGGTCGCAGTGGCCCCTTTCCGACCAGACGGTGCGCGAACTGGAGTCCGTCGTCGTTCCGTGTCGTTTCCCCAAACGTTATCGGCTGATTCGCAAAGGCGAGTATAACCGGTACGCCTATTTTATCGAACAGGGCATGACCCGCTCCTACTGGGTGGTGGACGGCGAGGAGGTGACCACCTCCTTTTCGGTCGAAGGCGGCATCGTCTTCAGCATGGACGAACTCTACTACGGTCGACCGAGCGAAGAGGAGGTCGAGACGCTGGAGGAGGTCGAAGCCTACCGTATTCCGCTGGCCGAGCTCACACGCCTGTGGGAGACCAACCTCGAACTATGCAACTGGGGGCGGATCGCCCACCAGAACGAATATCGCCGCCTCCATCGCAGCCATCAGGAGCGGCTGGCACTGCCCGCTCGGGAGCGGTACGAGGCCTTTCGGAGACAGTTTCCCGATGTCTGTCGGCGGGCCAATCTGAGCTACATCGCTTCCTATCTGGGGATTACGCTTTCAACGCTCAGCCGGTTGCGCGCGGGCGAAGGGCGGTGAGGCGCGGGCGGATTTTGATGTAGGACAAATTTTCGAGGCCCCGTTCTGTCATATCTTTGCGGGTGAACCTCCGGAAACCGGAAACTAACCCTCACGCTTTTCGTATGACCTCCAATTTACCCCTGCAATTCCCGCAAAAACCGCACTACGAGATTCTCGACGGCCTGCGCGGCGTGGCGGCCCTGATCGTCGTAGCCTTCCACCTCTTCGAAATCTACGCCGTCGATCCGCTCTATGTCGTTCCGTTCATCAACCACGGCTATCTGGCCGTCGATTTCTTTTTCGTCCTCTCGGGCTTCGTGATCGGCTATGCCTACGACGACCGCTGGGGACGGATGACCCTCTGGGATTTCTGCAAGCGACGCGTCATTCGGCTCCAGCCGATGGTCGTCGTCGGGGCGGTGATCGGGGGATTGTGCTTTTATTTCGGTGCCGGGAAGATGTTCCCCCAAATCGGAGAGGTGCCCGTCTGGCAGATGCTGCTGGTCATGCTGGCCGGCTGCCTGCTGATCCCGACTACCGCGGCCATCCGTCAGCCGTGGCACGAGATGTTTCCCCTGAACGGGCCAGCCTGGTCGCTCTTCTTTGAATACATCGGCAACCTCCTCTATGCGACGGTCGTGAGGCGATTCTCGAAACGCGTGCTGGTTGCGTTCGTGGCTGCGTCAGGCGTTGCGTTGCTGTGGATGGCGGTGGGCAGTTCGGACGGCAGCGTGCTCGGCGGGCACGAGCTGACGGGCCGGCAGTTCGGGATCGGAATGGTGCGGCTGCTCTATCCGTTCTTTGGCGGGCTGTTGCTCTTTCGGCTGGGGCGGCGGATTCGGATTCCGGGCGGTTTTTGGCTCTGTTCGTCGGTGTTGGCGGCGATTCTGTTTTTCCCGCGGCTGGGAGGCGAGCAGCGATTGTGGCTCAACGGGCTGTATGAGTCGATCAGTATTCTGTTCCTGTTTCCACTGATTGTGTTGGCGGGAGCGGGCAGCCCGATCCGGGGCAAAGTGTCGGTCGGGATATGTAAGTTTCTGGGCGAAATTTCGTTCCCGCTCTATATCATTCATTATCCGTTCGTCTATCTGTTCATGGCTTACGTGAAAGAGCACGATCTGGGATGGCAGGAGAGCTGGCCCCTGATGATCGCCGTGGGAGTCGGGTGTGTCGTGCTGGCTTACGGATTCCTGAAACTCTTCGACGAGCCGGTTCGGGCCTGGTTGCGGAACCGCTTTCTGCGCCATGCGGCGTAGCGGTGAGGTGTTCGGTCGTGCGGTTCAGCATTCCGCAAAATCTGAATAGGAAAGCGGGCTCAAGCCCGGGTTCTAAGTCCCCAATCGGTTCCGTCGAAAGCTCTCCTGCTCCGTTTATTCCGAGAGGCACCGCAACTGAAAACCGTAGCCGCGGCGACTCGGATAGCTCGCCTCGGACCATGACATCCGGAAATCCAAATCGAAACCGTTGATTCCGTCGGCAGTGGATGACCAGCTGTACCCGCAGTTGCCGACGCCGTACAGTGCCCCCAGTCGATTTTGTTCCCCTGAGTCGCGGTAGCCCGGGGCGGGGTGTCGAAAGGCGATGGAGTTGCCGGGAAAAATAAAAAAGGCTGTCGATCAAACGATCGACAGCCTTTTTTTGTGCCCAGGACAGGCATAAAACCCCTCAAATATCGGAAATCAAAAATATAACAGTGTCAGATTATCAGCATTTTACGTGTTCTTGGATACGGTCTATTATCCGATCTTTTCCGATTATTTTTCACTGAGTACACTTTTAGTACACCTTGTATCGTCGCCATTCATTACATTTGCAAATATAAGAAAAGAAATGATAATCAAAGTCTAAGAGAGTGGCTAAGTTGACTGTAAGAACAAAAGAGAACCCGAAGTTGCAACAAAGTACACTTTCAGACGGGCGAATCAGTCTGTATTTGGAGTATTATTTGGGTCGGACGCAGTGGGTGGACGAAGCAACCGGGAAAGTCAAAGTCAAGCACTACCGAAGCAAAGAGACATTGAACCTCTATTTGCTTGCTGCGCCGCGTACACCGGCGGAACGTCAGACCAACAAAGAGACTCTTGAACTGGCCGTAAGGATCCGCGCCGAGAAGGAGCAGGAGTTGAAAAACGACATCCACGGGTACCGCCTCAACAAGTCCCGGAACGTTAATTTTCTCGACTATTTCCAATCTTACATCGATACTTACACCAAAAAAGACATCCGGCACCTCAACGCCGCTTTGCGCAAGTTCCGGGCGTTCCTCGGCCTCAACTACCCGATCTACAAAACCGCAATAAAGCCCGAGCAGCTGACTCCTGAGATGATGGCCGCTTTCGTGGACTACCTGGAGGGAATGAGCAAGGGCGAGGGGGCGCATACGGTATACCAGCGATTCAAAAAAGTGGTTAAGCATGCGTATGAAAACGGCGTCCTCAAGCGCAATCCCTGCACCGGCATACTCTGCAAGATCGACGATCAGGCTTTACGGAAAGATGTGTTAAGCATGGAGGAGGTTCGATGCCTGATCGAAACGGTCTATCCGGGCCAAAATCCGGTGATCCGGCGCGCCTTCATCTTTTCCCTCTATACCGGTATCCGGTTCTGCGATTTGGTCGAGTTGAGGTACAGCAATGTCGACTATGCGAACAGGCTCCTGACCTTCGAGCAGAACAAAACGAAAGGACATAGCAAGCACAGCGGAGTTGTTATCCCGCTCAACGAGAGCCATTTGAGGCTAATCGGCGACAAGCCCGATACGGACGCTTATATTTTCCCGTTGCCGAGCCACACGATGTGCCTAAAAGCGTTGAGGCGTTGGACGCAACGTGCCGGAATCGACAAGCACATAACCTGGCATTGCGCCCGGCATTCGTTCGCCGTCAACATCCTCAACAACGGAGCCAATATCAAGACGGTAGCCAGTCTTTTAGGTCATTCCGGCTTGAAACACACGGAGAAGTACACCCGCGCGGTGGATAAATTGAAACAGGAGGCTATAAACAGCTTGCCGGAAATAAAATTGTAGATTATGAAGCGTGATTATTGGAATCTCTCTGTTTCGGAATTTCTCGATATTATTTCAGAAGTCGCCGAACATCGGGCGTATTCGGTTACCTTATCAAATGGCAGAGAAATGAAGGGGACATTAGATGAGCTATCATTGGAGGCGATTAAATATCAAAATTACGATATTGGCCCGGAGCTGACGAATGCAGTCGCTAAAATTCGGCGCAATCCAATTTATCAATATGACACTCTATCTTTTTCGGAAATAATCGATTATGTGGATCGATGGACACAACATTATGATCAGGATCGGCTGCGTGCGTTTTGGGTTGATGCTGCTTTATATTTTTATAATAATGATAAATTCGACGGCACGAAAGCCGGTGCAGGAAAAGTACAATATTTAAAACGGTTTCTCGCTTCAAAAATCGACAGTAATACTGGCGGGGATTCTGTTGCGCCGGTTGCCGATCAATTTGAGCTACCCGCCGGATTGAATACGCCAAGAGCAAAGAAATACTTTCAGAAAGCTATAGGGAGAGGGCTAATTATACGGAATAACGATAAGATGGAGTGGGTCGGAGGGTCAGATGCACGTTTGGCGTATTTTTGTCAAGAGGTCTACTGCAAAGACGAAAATGGGCGGGATAATGGACAGAATTTTCCCGAAAAGGCACTAAATACACTATTTGGTAAATCGCGATTAGGAAAGGCACGCAGTCAATTTGTATCTAACAACGGCGGAACTCCGAAAAACATTGATGATCTTGCCGAATTGTTAAACACCTAACAACATAAGGCGCATAAGTTGTTTCTGTTCGGTGTGCAGTATGGTGGCACTATAAGTGACACTATCGAACACTATTTTGGCTTTCTTATGTCATCTACTTTTGCCCTGTCGACACAAGTAACAGGCCACCGGTAGCCGATTGTTAACCCTTTTTAAACATCGGAAGTATGACAACAGAACAAAGACTCTCGGCAATCGAGGAGAGCCTTAAAATGGCAGGCTTAACCTCCAAAAAGGTATTGACCCTTGGTGAGGCTGCGCAATTCACGGGCCTATCTAAATCCTACCTTTACAAACTCACCTCTCAACATCGGATTCCGCATTTCAAACCTACCGGCAAGTTGGTGTATTTCGACCGGGAGGAGTTGGAGGCGTGGTTAGCCCAAAATCGGGTGCAGACGGTGTACGAAATCAAAGATCAGGCGCAGGGCTATTGCATGGGCCGCAAAGGGAGGAAATAGCCATGAACAGACCGAAGAATCAAAAGTGCCGCCGTCGTCCGGATTCTCAGTTAGCCGCTTACGCAGCCACTCCGGAACTGCGAATAACCGAATTCAAGAAAGCCCGCACTTTCTTCCAAGCACATCCTACCCAGGCCTATTCGCGGGCGGATTTATGCGACATCCTCAACCTCCCGATCAATCATATAACACGTATCGTTTATGATTTGTCGGATGCGGATATTATTCGCGTGGCAGGCAAGCGAATAAACCCCCGCAGCGGAATCCGTGTCGAAGTGTTGCAGTTGAGGCCGGAAAATGGACAAAACAACGATGCTGTTGAGGTTAACAGGGAGGAGGTCGGCCATGAATAAGGATGCTTATTATTTCCCGCACGATTCCAATGCCAAAGACGACCCGAAATGTGTTCTGCTAATCGAACAGTTGGGCATGGAGGGATACGGCATTTATTGGATGCTGATCGAAACCCTGCGGGATCAACCCGGGTACCGCTATCCGGTAGCTCTGCTTCCTGCACTTGCGCGGAAGTATAACACCACGGTCGAGAAGGTAAAAACGGTGGTGTACAATTATGGCCTCTTTATCGTTGAGGGCGACGCGATTTTCTTTTCGCAAAGCCTGATTAACCGGATGCTCCCGCTGGAAGAAAAACGGTTGAAACTCTCCGAGGCCGGACGGAAAGGCAATCAAAAGCGGTGGGGTATCCCCACCGGATCGCCACCCGATAGCCGGGAGATCGCCACCCGATCGCAAGTAAAGGAGAATATAGTAGATAAGAGTAAAACAGATCATAGTAAAGTATCTCTGTCTGACGCCCCGGCGTCCGATACAGAAAGAGAGAGGTTTTTTGAAGTGTTCTTTTTCAAAAACTACACGGATCCGGCGGGTGAGGTAGATCGGTTTTTGGCCCATTACGAGGCCTCCGGATGGATGCGCAATAACGGAACCCGGGTGGTGGATCGTGTTGCCTTGGCGCGCACATGGACACAGAAAGAACCTCAACAGCCGCCGAGATTCCCGCCGGTCTTTCTTGAAGCATGGAGGACGTTATATGACGAAGCCCAAAAGAAATATCCCGACACGGCCAATATCTTGATTCGGGATTTGGAGGGGATTGGCGTTGAGGGGGATTGCTTGTATTTGCAGTGCCGCAATGACTCGATACGCCGATTAATAGAGGCCGATCGAGACTATTTCAGACCATGTATCCGCGCGCTGACCGGAGGGAACAAGCGGTTGAAGTATAAAGAGAGGCAGAAAGGATGCGATATAGGTTCTTCCCAGCAATCCGCCTTGGGGGTAGTCGGCACCGCGATTCGGCGTTAGTTACCCGCTGTAAATTTCATTCCAAGTACCACCAACAAAAGCATTTGTTATGAACGACATAAAAACGCCCGAAAAATGGATGAAAATTTCCGATTTTGAACGACTTACCGGAGTGAATGGCCGTACCGTTCGATCTGCGGTAAAGAAAGGTCGAATACCTGCGGACTGTGTCAAACGATTTGACGACAATCCTGCGGCTCCGTATTATATCGACCCTCAACCCGCCGCGATACATTGGTATAATAATATCAACGGCAACAGTCCATTGTCAAAAACTGTCAAAAATGGCCTTGCTGCGTATATTCAAACATTCTGCCCTGTTGAGGTTTTGGGCATGGCTACGCCCGAAGACCAAATGTCTTTAAACGATGCCCAGCGTAGGGAACGCGCCGCTAAGGCGCGTTTGGCCGAACTGGAGTTGGCAGAAAAAGAAGGATCGCTTGTTGAGAAAGCAACCATAGATGCCGAACTATTCGCCGCGGCACAAGAGATACGAAACGCCCTGCTGGTCATCCCGGATCGGATCATCGACCAAGTGATTGCGGAAGCCGCGAACCGCAATAAAGCGCATGGCATCATCTACAACGCCATTGCAGACGAGCTGGAGAAGCTGGCCGACATCGGCGCACGACTGGAGAAATGAGCCGTATTGACGAGCGAACGGCCACCGGAGATTGTCTCCCGGTGGCCGTTTCTTCATGCCTGCGGATTTATGATTTAGTATTCTCAATCCTACACTCTATACGCCCTTTCTTGCCACCCTCAACAGCTTTAATGGCTTTATAAAGATCTTTGAGGTCGACCAAAGCACAATGTAATTTTTCGTTTCTTCCGGAGGTGTTTTCATCAAATACATAACATTCCGTCAGAGTGAAATATAAGTGTAACAGGTTGTCGGCAATTTCTCCCGGTTCGTAATCAACGATAAATTCAAAAAGCTCGTCCCAATTATACCCTTTTTCATTAGCGCGGTTAACGATGCGTTCCATGTGATCTGTCTCCATAGCGAAATATTGGTTTGGTTAAAGTTTGTTTTTGCCTCAGCCGATATTTGCCCGGGAGTTGTCATAAAGTACACTTTTAGTACACCTTGCAAAAACAAATAAGCCTCACAATCAATAGATTATGAGGCTTATTTGGTGCCCAGGACAGGAATCGAACCTGCACGCCTTGCGGCACACGCACCTGAAACGTGCGCGTCTACCTATTCCGCCACCTGGGCAAAAAGAAGCGCATCTGAAGCGGATGCGGGGACAAATGTAGGAGATTCTTTCGAGACCGCCAAATTTTTCCGGCGGAATTTTCGGACTCCCGTTCTCTTTGCCGCTCCGCCGGGTCGGAGAGAACTTAAAAAATCTCTTTCAGCGCCCGCAGATCCCGAATTTCGTGCCGCGGATGCTGGTCGTGTTCGATCCCCCGGAAATTGACGAACACCGACGGCATCCCCACCGTCGAAGCCCCGTAAATGTCCGTGTAGACATCGTCCCCGATCATGATGCACTCGTCCGGCCCCACCCCCGCCTTCCGCATCGCGTATTCGAAAATCCCCGGATTCGGCTTGCCGATCCCCGCAAACTCCGACGTCGTGATCCGGTCGAAAAACGGCTTCAGTCCCGCATGCTCCACCTTCAGGAACTGCACCTCGTTGAACCCGTTCGTAATCAGCGACATCGAATGCCCCTTCGTCTTGAGGTACTCCAGCACCTCCAGCGAGTGCGGCATCAGCGTATTGCACGTCGGCGAAATCCGCAGGTACTCGTTGCTCATGTCCATCGCCATCCGCTCGTCGTGAATGCCCGCCGACTCCAGCAGCCGCACGAACCGCTGGTTGCGCAGCGTCTCCCGATCCACGATGCCGTCCCTGTATTCCGTCCACAGCCGCTGGTTGATCTCCCGGAAAGTCTCGTAATACGAATCGAAATCCGGATACCGGTCGCCCAGCCCGAACGCTGCGAACAGTTCGCGCTGAGCCGTCTCCTGGTTCGTGCGCACATCCCAGAACGTATCGTCCAGGTCGAAAAAAAGATGCTTGTACTCCATAGAATGGAACGAGATTTGGTAACAAAAATAGCGAAAATTCATCGAAAATCATGCGGCCCGGCAAAGTGACAACCCGAGGCTGACATTTTGACATAAATTCGGTTTGGCACGACACTTGTACGGAAAGAATCCGATCGAACACGAAATAAACAAATAAATACACACATACACTATTATGGGAAAGATTATCGGTATCGACCTCGGGACCACCAATTCATGCGTTGCCGTTATGGAAGGCAACGAACCCGTCGTCATTCCTAACAGCGAGGGACATCGCACCACCCCTTCGGTCGTGGCATTCACCGAAAACGGCGAACGCAAAGTCGGCGACCCGGCTAAGCGGCAGGCGATTACCAACCCGAAACGGACGATCTTCTCGATCAAACGTTTCATGGGTGAGACCTACGACCAGGTCAAAAACGAACTCGGTCGTGTGCCTTATGTCGTGAAAGACGAACACGGCGTGCCGCGGATCGACATCGACGGGCGGTTGTACAGCCCGCAGGAAATTTCGGCCATGGTGCTTCAGAAAATGAAGAAAACCGCCGAAGATTATCTGGGACAGGAGGTTTCCGAAGCGGTGATTACCGTGCCGGCTTACTTCAACGACTCGCAGCGGCAGGCCACTAAGGAGGCGGGCGAAATCGCAGGCTTGAAGGTGGCGCGGATTATCAACGAACCGACCGCAGCCGCGCTGGCCTACGGGCTCGAAAAGTCCGACAAGGACATGAAGATCGCCGTTTACGACCTCGGTGGGGGGACGTTCGATATCTCGATCCTCGAACTCGGCGACGGCGTCTTCGAAGTGAAATCCACGAACGGGGATACGCACCTCGGGGGGGACGACTTCGACCACGTGATCATCGACTGGCTGGCCGGCGAGTTCGAAGCGCAACACCATGTCGACCTGCGGAAAGACCCGATGGCTTTGCAGCGCCTGAAAGAGGCTGCCGAAAAGGCCAAAATCGAGCTGTCGAGCGCTACTGAAACTGAAATCAACCTGCCGTACATCATGCCGATCGACGGCGTGCCGCAGCACTTGGTGACCAAATTGTCGCGGGCGAAGTTCGAACAATTGGCGGATAAGCTGATCCACGCTACGATCGAACCGTGCCGCAAGGCGTTGGAAGATGCCGGTCTGACGGCTTCGCAGATCGACGACGTGATTTTGGTCGGCGGTTCGACCCGTATCCCGGCGATTCAGCAGGTCGTTAAGGACTTCTTCGGCAAAGAACCCTCGAAGAGCGTCAATCCGGACGAAGTGGTCGCTATCGGGGCGGCTATTCAGGGCGGTGTCCTGACCGGCGAGGTGAAGGATGTCCTGCTGCTCGACGTGACTCCGCTGTCGCTCGGGATCGAAACGATGGGCGGCGTGATGACCAAGCTGATCGACGCCAACACCACGATTCCGAACCGCAAGTCGGAGGTCTTCAGTACGGCGACGGACAACCAGCCTTCGGTCGAAATCCACGTCTTGCAGGGCGAACGGCAGATGGCTCGCGACAACAAGACCATCGGGCGGTTCCACCTGGACGGGATTCCGGCAGCGCCGCGCGGTGTGCCGCAGATCGAGGTGACGTTCGACATCGACGCCAACGGGATTCTGAACGTTTCGGCCAAGGACAAGGGGACGGGCAAGGAACAGAGTATCCGGATTGAGGCCTCGTCGGGGCTGAGCGAAGCCGAAATCGAACGGATGCGTGCCGAAGCCAAGGCCAACGAGGCTAAGGATAAGGAGGACCGCGAACGGGTCGATAAGATCAACGGTGCCGACTCGCTGATTTTCAGTACGGAAAAACAGCTCAAAGAGTACGGCGACAAGATTCCGGCGGACAAGAAGTCAGCGATCGAGACGGCGTTGAACGGCTTGAAAGAGGCGCATAAGTCTCAGAATCTGGCCGATATCGACAAGTATTCCGAAGGGCTGAATGCCGCATGGCAGGCCGCTTCGCAGGATATCTACAATGCAGGGAATGCTGCAGGCGGTGCTTCTTCGACCGGCGGTGCGGGAGCTTCGGGGTCGACGGGTTCGGCTTCGCAGGCGCAGCCGGAAGACGACGGCCCGCATGATGTGGAATTCGAAGAGGTGAAATAGCATACGGATAGCCGTGTGTCACTCACCGGGACAGTCAGGCGTGTCAGGTCTCCCATGGCGGAGA
>NZ_CAQIVA010000056.1:0-11749 GCF_948810725.1 uncultured Rikenella sp. | reverse complement strand
TCAATCATTTTGGCGGTGAGCCGAAATAGAATGAATCGCGCAAGGCGCGCGAAAACCCCAACCTCGCCCCTAAATCCGTCGCCCGCCCGCTTAAAAGGGCATATTCTGCCGGTCGGCACTTGGCCAATCCGGTAAGAATTGCCGCGGGCGACGGCAGTGGCGGAGCGAAAGCGGAGCCGCAGTGAGGCGGACACGGGGCAGTGCTTTGGCCGAGCTTCTGCGACCCATAGGGTCGCGCAGTTCGCCGCACCCCATGCGGCGGACTGCAACTTCGCGGAGCTCGTTGCATTCACCGCTGGCGGCGAATAGCTAAGACTGAGAGCGAGTAGCGCGATTCCGAAAGGAATCGCCGGCCTCTTATTGGGGTAGAGGCTGCCCAATCGGAGTTCCCGAAGGCACCGGCGCGTGGGGGCGTGCCGAGGACGAATGCCACAAAAAGGGGTAATGAATGGGGGAAAGTGCTTTCGAGGGTCGAAGCCTGCGGGGTCCACAGCAACGTCAGTTGCGGGCCTCCGCTGGGGGAGGCTTCGGCCCGTGCGATTCTTCGAATCGTAGGATTCAGCTCAAAAGTAGGGTAGAGGCTGGCAGTAAAACGCCCTGCGGGCGCGTTTATTCCGAGAGGCAACGCAACTGAAAACCGTAGGCGCGAAGGTACACGTCGCTGGAATTGAGGTACGTCGCGTAATAGTGCAAGAGCACACCACGGTAGCGGTCTCCCGAATCGTAGGACGTGGACGATCAGTTGTACCCACCGATGCCGACACCCCACAATTCGCCTTCGCCGCTGCCGCGGTGGCCCGGGGCGGTGCCGCATGATCCGTAAAATCCGAATGGAAAAAATCGGTAGAAGTTTGGGTTTTAAGCCCCCGATCGGTTCCGGCGAAAGCTCTCCGGCCCGTTTATTCCGAGAGGCAACGCAACTGAAAACCGTGGTCGCGGGCGACTGTGTGGCCCGGGGTAAGCCGAGGTATATCAAACAGTAGAATGGCACCGCCCGTGCCGCCCGTGGCGGAACACCACACTGTACCTTCCCGGCCGACGCCGCCCAGCGCGCCCAAGGTGCTACCGCGGTAGCCTGCGCCGCGGAAGCCCGGGGCGGGGTACCAGGCGAGCGGGGTTCCCGCGCCCGAGGTGCTTACCTTGTAGAGACGACCGTTGGTGGCTTTGTAGTTCCCTGCACCGTAAGATTCTCCGACAACCCCATCCGAGTAGTACGGGAAGGTGCCGTTCAAAGGTACATCCGCGTCCCGCGTAAAGTCAGACCAAGTCCAGACATGAGGGTGAAATCTTTGTAGAATCTTATCGTTACAGGCCGTGATATTGCCGGTACCAGGCACAAAATCGGTCGATGCCTTCCTGCAACGGGGTCGAGGGACGATAGCCGAAATCCCGCTCCAGGGCGGTCGTGTCGGCATAGGTGCGCACGACGTCGCCCGGCTGCATCTCGGTGAACTCTTTCACGGCTTCGCGCCCTGCCGACCGCTCGATCGCGCCGATAAAATCCATCAAGGGAACCGGTGCACTGTTGCCGATGTTGTAGACGGCTGTCCGCACGCCGTGGCGGTTCGCTGCGGGCGGCTGCGAGACGACGGCGCAGACGCCGGTCACGATGTCGTCGATGTAGGTGAAGTCGCGCTCCATCCGGCCGTGGTTGAAGACGCGGATCGGACGGCCTTCGGTGATGGCGCTCAGAAAGAGCCACGGGGACATGTCGGGGCGTCCCCAAGGGCCGTAGACGGTGAAAAAACGGAGGCCGGTGGCGGGAATCCCATAGAGTTTCGAGTAGGCGTGGGCCATCAGTTCGTCGGACTTCTTGGTCGCGGCGTAGAGGCTCACGGGGCGGTCGGTCATGTCGCTCTCGGCGTAGGGAACCTGCTCGTTCAGCCCGTAGATGCTGCTGGAGCTGGCGTAGACCAGATGGGTTACCGGAAAGTGACGGCAGGCTTCGAGAATATTCAGAAAACCGACGACGTTGCTCTGAATGTAGGCGTACGGATTCTCGATCGAGTACCGCACGCCGGCTTGTGCGGCGAGGTGGATCACGGCGTCGAAACGCTCGGTCTCGAAGAGGCGGTCGATAAAGGTTTTGTCGGTCAGGTCGGCCCGGACGAAACGGTAGCCGTTCAGGGTGTCGCTGGTGGCGAAGTGGCGGTCGGCGGGTGCGGAGGCGATACCCGAAGCGGCCAGACGGGCGTGTTTCAGCTCGACGGCGTAGTAGTCGTTCAGGTTGTCGAGTCCGACGACCTGGTCGCCTCGCTCGCAGAGGCGGTGGATGGTGTGGAAGCCGATGAAGCCGGCGGCACCGGTTACTAATATCTTCATGGTTGATCCGTTGTTTCGGGCCGGTCGAACACGCCGAATGCGTAGTTGCCCACGCGGTGGACTTCCCGGCCCGAAAATGCGCGGGTCAGGGCTTCGTCGTAGCCGATCCGGGAGCGGTAGGTGATGACGATGCCGTGTTGCAAGGTGTCGAGCGTTTCGGCGGAAAGACCTTCGGCGGGAAGGCCTAAGTAGGCGTCGATGTTTTCGGCGCGGCTGATGCCGTAGGTGTAGTAGCGGTCGATCCCGGCGGCGTCGCCGACGGTTTTGGCGGCGCCGCAGACGTCGCCCATCCCGATGTAGCTGTTGAACCGGGGCAGGGCGAACGAGAGAACGAAGAGAGTGGCGAGGATGCCGCTGCCGAGCAGGGTGATGGCGGGGTAGAGTCGTCCGCGCCACAGCCGGACGAGGCTCCACACGGCGGCGACGGACAAAACGGCGGTGCCGATGGGTACGAAGAGGGATTCACGAACAGGCAGCTCCGGGGCGAGGTAGCAGACGATGAGCCAGGCGGGGAAAGCGAGGGCCAGTAGGGCCGCTGGAATCCCCACTAACCAGCGCATCCAGCCGCGGGTACCTTCGCGGGCGCTCCACAGGAGGGCGAGGTAGATAAAGAAAGGAAAGGCGGGCAGCAGGTAGATCTGGATTTTGGAGCTGACGAGCGAGAGGACGCCGAAAGTGGAGAGGGCGACGACGAGGAAGAAGCGTTCCAGGTCGGTTGCGGCGGTCTGCCGCCAACGGCAAAGGCCCCACGCGAGAACGCCGATGGCGAAGAGCGACCACGGGGCGAGGGAGTACCAGATCGAAACGGCGTAGTACCATACGGGCGCTTTGTGGTGGAAGGCGTCGACGGCGCGTCCGGCGGTCTGTTTCACCAGCAGGTTGTCCAAATAGGCGGTGCCGCCTTCGAGGTACACGGCGCCGAACCAAAGCAGGCAGAGGCCGAGCAGAATGCCCCAGGTCTGCCAGCCCCAGTAGCGTCCGATGGCTCGCCAGTCGCGGCGAATCGCCAGAAAGAGGATGACGCTCACCAAGGGGACGAGTATCCCGACGGGCCCTTTGGAGAAGATGGCGAGGAATACCCAGACCGGAAACAGCCATCGGTCGCGGCGCAGGTGGCCTTCGCTGTCCGAGGTGCCGCTGTACAGCCGCCAGAAGGTGTGCAAGGCGAGGACGATGAAGAGGCACATGAGCATGTCCATCCGCAGAATGACGGCGGCGCCGAGGAAGTAGACGCTGGTGAAGAGCATCAGTTGTCCGGCGAGCCGGGCCCGGGGATCGGTCACGACGGGACGCACCCAGCGGTTCATCGTGCGGAGTATCAGCAGGGCGGGGATGGCCGAAAAGAGGCTCATGAAGCTCATCAGGGCGCTGAGGTTGTGCCCGAAGAGTGTCCGCCCGAGCATCAGCATCCAGAGGAAAAGCGGCGGTTTGTCGGCATAGGCTGTGCCGTGGTTGTAGAAGGTGAAGAGGTGGCCGTCGCGGATGGCTTCGTCGGCGATGCTCAGATAGCGGAGTTCGTTGTTCCGGGTGAGGTCGCGGAAGAGAAAGAGGGGGAGGATGGCGAGGAAAAGAAGCAGGTAGCGGCTCCAGTCGGTGCCTATCGTGTCGAGGTGTTTTCGCATGGTCGGTCGTTGCTGTCGGAGGCTGTGGCCTGAGCGGTGCGTTGTTTGTTGAAGATGATGATGTTACGGGTGTAGACGAAGGCGCCGGTGAGGTGCCCGAGGATGAGGGGGTACATGTCGCCGCGAATCAAGGCGTAGGCGATGATGATGGTGGAGCCGGTGAGGCTGATGAGCCAGAAGCCGAGCGGGAGGATCGATTCGCCGCGCTGTCGGGAGTACCACCATTGGTAGACGAAGCGGAGGGTGAAGATGATTTGTCCGCCGGTGCCGAGGGCGATGAGCCAGCCGGGGAGGTCGCTCTCGATGAAGAGGTGGGCGAGGAAGTCGCTCCAGTTCAGGGCGATCCACAGGATGCCGGCCAGCGGCAGGGCGAAGATCGTCCAGCGGATCGGGGGCCAGAGGGTTTTCCAGGCTCGACGGGCGTTGAGGTTCCAGATGTAGATGTAGTAGGTGACGAATTGCCCGAGGATGATGGAGAAGTCGTTCCGAAGCCAGCCGTAGAGGCAAAAGATGCAGGCGGCGACGAGGCTGATCTGCCAGAAGATGGTGGGCGAGAGGACGCGCCGGGCGCGTTCGCTCAGGATCCACTGGACGAAAAACCGGGCCGAGAAGAGCAGCTGGGCCAGGTAACCTAAACTGTCGATGGCGAGCGGGTGCATGGGTTACAGGTTGGTCTCTCCGGTGCGGTAGTCGATGTAGCGTTTGCGCATCCACCGGTAGGCGAAGCAGTCCATGAAGGGGCCGGCGAGCCGGTTCCAGAGGTGGTATTTGGACTGGCCGGCGACGCGGGGAAAGTGCCTTACGGGCACTTGCTTCACGCGTGCGCCCTGGAGTTGGATCAGGGCGGGCAAAAATCGGTGCATGCCGGTGAAGAAGGGGATTCGCTTGGCGTAGTCGGTACGCAGGACTTTCAAGGGGCAGCCGGTGTCTTCGACGCCGTCGTGGGTCATCATCCGACGGAAACCGTTGGCGATCCGGGAGGACATGTTTTTCACGAAGGAGTCTTTCCGGCCGGTGCGGATACCCATAACCATCTCATATTCGCCCATATGGGGCAGCAGGAGGTCGAAGTCTTCGGGGGCGGTCTGAAGGTCGGCGTCCATGTAACCGACGTATTCGGAGTAGGTGGCGTCGATGCCGGCTTTCATGGCGGCGCTCAGGCCGCTGTTCCGGGCGAGGTCGAGCCAGTAGAAGTGGGGGTTGCGTCCGCAGATTTCGCGCAGCCGTTCGCCGGAGCGGTCTTTCGAGCCGTCGTTCACGAAAAGCGCGCAGGCGGGCTGCCCTCCTGCTGTGGTTGCGGGCAGGTAGGCCCGCAACCGTTCTTCGAGGGTATATATGTTGTCTTCTTCGTTGTAGACGGGTACGATGATGGTGAACCGGTAGTCGGCCGTTTTATTCATGGGATAAGGGGTGTATTTCGCTGGCAAAGGTAACATTTTCCGGCGATTCCTCGCGGTGTGGGGGCTTTGTCTCGGGGCGGGGCTGTCTGGTGCGGGCGGCGCCACTGTCTGTTGGGTTCGGGCCGCGCGCTCGGGGGGCGGCCCGAAGGCCAGCGCGCAGGCCCGGCGGCTCGTAGAGCTACAAGAGCATGGCCAACAGTTCGTCTCGATTCTGCCGGGTTCGGCCTGTCGCCCACTCCCCCGAGCGGCTTCGCTGCTGCGCGCTCCCCGGCGGCTCGTAGAGCCGCAAAAGCACTGCCTATTTATTTTCGGCCGCAGCCAGCGCAGAACGAAATATTAAGGCCGAGGCGGCCAGTAAAAGACGCTGTGCGTCCCCTCCGCATCCGGGGGCTGCGGGCCGACCGTTAACACGGGGACTTAGCTATTCGCTCACAGCCTATAGCAATTCGCCGCCAGCGGTGAATGCAACGAGCCCCGTCGAGTTGCAGTCCGCCGCGTGGGGTGGCGGCGAACTGCGCGACTCTGCGAGTCGCAAAAGCTCGACCCCAAACTCGCCCCAATTCTCCGCCCCGTGTCCGCCTCACTGCGGCTCCGCTTTCGCTCCGCCACATTCCCGTCGCCCGCTGGGATTTCATCTCGATTTTGCTGACGCAAAATGAGCGAAATCCCCTTTTACGCAGGCGGGCGACGGATTTTTTGCGTTGTTCTTTTTTCGCGCGCCTGCGCGATTCATCTATATTCGGCTACCGCCGAAATAGCTGAATCGCTTCTTTAGGCGTGGCGCGCGGTCTAGGCACTTCCCGGCTGGAACTGTTCTTTCTGTGAACAGAAAGAACCAAAGAAACTTTAGAGCGCATCCCTGCGGGATGCTTTGGCCGTGTCTGCCCGAATAAGACAAAAACCAGCATCGATATGGCAGCTTCTACCTCGGTTCTTGGTTCGGTTGCCTGTCGTGGCGCGAACGAGGCGGCAGGCCGGATCAGTGCTTCAGACCGGTCAGGGTGTGGAGCTCCGGTTCGGACGGGGTGGCCCAGCGCAAGGTGAGCTCGCCGCCGTTGTTCATGTCGAAGTATTCGACGCGAAGACGGTGCCATCCCGCGGCTAAGGCGCGCTGGGCGGTGCGGGTCACAGGGCCGTGAGGGCCGTCGTTGTCGATCAGCAGCTCGTCGTCCAAGAAGAGCCGCGATCCGTCGTCGGACATCAGTTCGAAGGTATAAATCCCGCTCTCGGGGGCTTCGAGGTAGCCGGTGTAGATCAACCCCAGCCATTCGGTAATCCGCGGAGGAATCGCCACGCTGTCGAGGGTGTAGCTCCGCACGGCTTTCGCCCGTTCGATCTCTTCGCATTTCCGACCCCGGAAGTCGTGGTAGAGCATCCGGACGCCGTTCTCTAACTTGCGGTCGGGCAGGGGCTGGGCCGGTGAATAGGTCTCTTTCCGATACTCGGCCCGTTGCATGGCGCCTGCGGTGCCGTCCGGCCGGAAGGGACGGAAGATGAAATGGGTCGATTCGGTCACGGTGATCGGCCCGGTGTACAACGGCGATTCGAGGGTGGGGAAGGTGCCGTCGGTGGTGTAGCGCACGTCGATGTTCGGCAGCAGGCACTCGATTTCGACGGTGGTGGTGTCGGCGAAGACGTTGAGGTCGTTGAAGCCGGTCAGGTCGGGTATCCGGTAGTTGATGCCGCGGCGATCCAGGTAAGGCGCCTGGGCGGCGAACCGCTGTTCGAAGTCGGCCCAGTTCTTGGCTTCCGGACGGGCCCATGCCATCTCGCTCAGGGCGAGCATACGGGGCATCACCTGATATTGCATCCGTCGTTCGCTCGGGATGCGTTCGCACCAGACGTTCCCCTGTACGCCGCGAATCCGGGCTTGTTGCTTCGGCGTGAGGTGCCATTCGGCCCGGTAGGCGGTGGGTTCGGTTTCGTAGATCCGTTTCAGGTCACGGCCCTGTTCGATGAAGTCGAGGTAGAGCAGGAAGTCGGGACAGATGATGACGTCGTTGCCTTGGGCGGTGGCGGTGGTCACGGCGCCGGGGGCCCAGTCGCGCCACCACATGACGGTGGCGGTCGGCGACAGGCCGCCTTCGACGATCTCGTCCCAGCCGATCATCTTTTTGCCGTTCGACCGGAAGTGGGATTCCATGTCGTGTACGAACCAGGCCTGAAGTTCCTGTTCGTCGGCGAGGCCGTAGGTCTTGATCCGGGCCTGGCAGTCGGGACAGTTTTTCCAGTTGGTCTTTTCGACTTCGTCGGCGCCCAGATGCACGTATTCGTAGGGGAAAAGGGAGAATATTTCGCTGTAGACGTTCTTGGCGAACATCAGGGAGGAGTCTTTGCCGGGGCAGAGGGGGGAGGAGAAGCTCTTTCCCCAGGAGGATTCACCGGTGCAGGTGATCCACGGGTAGCCTTGCTGGGCGCCCATCAGGTGGCCGGGCATGTCCAGTTCGGGGATGACGTCGATGCCGCGGGCGGCGGCGTAGGCGACGATGTCGCGAATCTCGGACTGGGTGTAGAAGCCGCCGTAGAGGGTGTCGCCGTTCTCGATGCGGAGCAGTTCCTCGGGGAGCTGCATGTCGGGATTGTCTTCACGCGCGGCCATGGCGAGGCATTCGCGATCCTGGCTGTTCAGTTTCCGCCAGGCGCCGCTGTCGGTCAGCAGGGGGTATTGTTTGATCTCGATGCGCCACCCCTGGTCGTCGGTCAGGTGCCAGTGGAATTTGTTGAATTTGTAGGTGGCCATCAGGTCGAGGTAGCGTTTGACCTGGTCGACGGTGTAGAAGTGGCGGCTGACGTCGAGGTGCATGCCGCGCCAGTCGAATCGAGGGGAGTCGCTGACGGTGATGTAGGGGATCCGGCTGTCGGTCGGGTCGACGGGGACGAGCTGGCGCAGGGTGGCTATCCCCATGGCTACGCCGCGCGGACTGGCGCCGCGGATGACGATGCCGTCGCGATCGACGGTCAGGGTGTAGGCTTCGGGATTCGGGTCGTCGAGGCCGAGGCGAAGGTTGATGTTCCCGGTTTCGGCTCCGGGGGCGGTTTCGAGTTGAAGGGCGGAGGAGCTCCGCAGGGCTTCGGTCAGGTAGTTCGCTACGGGCTCCAGGGAGGAGTCGGCGGAGATGGTCATGCCGCTTTTCAGTTTATAGTTTCCGTCTCCGCGGGTGACTGAAACGGGCTGGGGGATCAGTCCGGCTTCGGGCAAGGGGAGGGGTTGACGACCGCAGGAGTTGCCGAGAAGCAGCATTAAGCCACAGGCGAGAGGGGCGAGCAGGGTGGTTTTCATGGTGTGTCCGGGGTAGGTTGTCTGGGTGTGTGGGTGGGGTTATTCCTGAATCAGTTTCTCGATGCGTTCGACGTATTCCAGGGAGTCGTCGATGGCGAAGGCGATTTCGGGAACGATCCGGAGTTGGTTTTTCACGCGTTTCCCGAGTTCGAAGCGGATGGTGCCGGCGTGGTCGTGCAAGGCGGCGAGGGTCGGGGCGCCTTTGTCGAAGGGGAAAACGCTGAGGTAGATTTTCGCAAAGCCGAGGTCGGGGCTGACGCGTACTTTCGATACGGTGACCATGGCGCCTTGTACGAGATGGCGGGCTTCTTTCAAAAAGATGTCGCTGAGGTCTTTCTGTATCTGGCGGCCGACTTTCTGCTGTCGGGTGGTCTCTTCTTTTTCCATATATATGAATAGTGTTTGTTGTTTGAGTCTTGCGGAGCGTGAGGCGGGGGATAAAAGCAAGGCCGAAACGCTGCGGCTCGAAGAGCCGTCCGGGCCGGAGCCACCCCAGGCGTAGGCCTGCAACTTCGCGATGCTCGTTTCCGGCCTCGCTGGCTCCGGCCGGCTTTGGAGTCGAGGCTGCCTTACGCGCGCCTTGGGAAAATCTTGTTCAAAAATGGAAAACGCTTTTGAATGATTTTCCTGTTAAGGCGTCGGCGCGCGTCTTTGGCTACAGGAGGGTACTGCGCTCGGGCCGGGCAGGCCCTGCTTAAATAAGGCAGTGATAACCCTAGTAAAAGCCCCTGTGGGGCCCCGTGGTGGGCGAATGGCTGTGTCGGCCCAAATCTTCGCCCCGTTCTTTGTTCGTGCCTGTCGCTACTGCGCGTTGCGGCGGTAGGCCTGAAGGCCGGATTCCAAAAAGTTGATGAAGCCGTTCACGTTTAAATCGTATGACCGAGGGGTCACCAACGGCTTCCCGTCGTTGTTCAGCAACACATAGTAGGGCAGGGCGTTGATCCCGAAGCGTTCGATCTGGAAGGCGGCGTTGATCTTGCCTAAGGTCTTCCGCACTTTCCCGTTGGGGGTGGTCACCCAGTCGCTCTCCGGCAACTGCTTCTTGTCGTCCACGTAGAGGGCGATAATCACATAGTTGTCGCGCAGCAGCTTCTGCACGGTCGGATCGCTCCATACGTTGGCCTCCATCTCGCGGCAGTTCACGCAGCCGTGGCCGGTGAAGTCGAGGAAAACAGGTTTCCCCACTGCGCGGGCATATTCCATCCCTTGTTCGTAGTCGAAGAATCCCTCCAAGCCGTGAGGCAGATGTAGGAAGTCGCTGTATTTCGGCGCACCGCCTTCGATTTTTGAGCGGTCGAGCGATGACACCGCCCCTCCGCCGGATACAGACACACCGCCCGCCGAAGAAGCCGAAAGGTTGAAATCCATCGTGGAGAGCGGCGGCAGATAGCCGCTCAAAGCCTTGAGCGGCGCCCCGAACATCCCGGGGATCAGGTATACGACAAAGGCGAAGGTGATGATGGCGAGGAATAACCTCTTCACGCTCACGTATTTCGTGTCGCTGTCATGGGCGAATTTCAGCTTGCCGAGCAGGTAGAGACCGAGCAGGAAGAAGATCACGACCCAGAGGGCGATGTAGACTTCGCGGTCGAGCAGCCCCCAGTGGTAGGTCTGGTCGGCGACACTGAGGAACTTGAGCCCCAGCGCCAATTCGATAAAACCGAGGACTACTTTCACCGAATTGAGCCACCCGCCCGATTTGGGCAGGTTCTTGAGCAGCGAGGGGAAGAAGGCGAAAATGGTGAAAGGCAGTGCAAACGCCGCCGAGAAGGCGAGCATGGTGAAGATCGGTTCCCAGATCGCGCCCTGGGTCGACTTTACGAGCACGGTGCCCACAATCGGCCCGGTGCAGGAGAATGACACGAGCACGAGGGTCAGGGCCATGAAAAAGACGCCGACGAGGCCTCCTTTGTCTGCTTTGGAGTCGCTCCGGTTGACGAGTTTCGAGGGCATGGTGATCTCGAATGCGCCGAAGAATGAGGCGGCGAAGATCATGAAAATCAGGAAGAAAAGGATGTTCGGCAGCCAATGTGTGGCCAGCCAGTTGAAGATGTCGGCCGTCACCGAATCTCCGCCCACGAAGTAGGTGATGAGGATGATGGCGGCGATGGGAAGGGTGTAGAGGGCGACGATCGAAATCCCATAAAAGGTGGCCATAAACCGTCCTTTTGCCTTATTGTCGCTCCCTTTCAGGAAGAAGCTGACGGTCATCGGAACCATCGGGAAGACGCAGGGGGTCAGCAAGGCTGCAAAGCCCCACAGGATGGCTTCGATGATGATGGTCCAGAAGCTTTTGCTTTCGTTCCGTTCGAGTCCTGCGAAGGAGGTTTCGCCGGAAACGGCGGCGGTGTCGGCGGTCGCTTCAGGGGTCACGAAGATGGCTTCGTCGCGCACCATCTTCCCTTCGGGATCCGCTGCGGCGGGCTGGTCGAGCGCGGCGGGGAGGGTATCGAGTGCTTCGCCGGCTGCGGGTGTCGGCGGGGTCAGGGTGAGGGTGAAGTCTTCGTCGGTGGGGGGCAGGCAGCTTTCGTCGTCGCAAACTTGCCATTCGACGTTCCCTTTGATGGTGACGGGTTTACCGGCTGCGATGAGCTGGGGGGAGAATTTGAAGCGTTGCACGAATTTCGCGGAACGGGCGAAGTAGCCGATCTCCATGCCGAAAATCTCGTCGTGTACGCGGGTCGGCGCCGGGCTCTGCTGGATGCCGCCGTCGAGCGAAACGCCGTTCGGCAGGGTGAAGGTAAAGGTGGTGGCGTTGGGCCCTCCGTCATACGGCCCGATGTCGTACATGTGCCACGGCATGTCGATGTCGGCGGTCATCTCGGCTTGCTGGCCGGTGGCGGTGAAACGCCAGCTCACAGGCTGTTCGACCTGGGCGTGGGCTCCCGTCCCGAAAATCCCGAGGAGCAGGGTGGCGAGGGCAATTCTGAATCTCATAAAACGATGTTAGGTTCTGGTAAATATATATGTGCGGTTTTTTGTGACTCTTTGGTGACAGGCTGGAACTGTTCTCGTTGGCTTCGCCTTCCTCCTCGCCGCTTGGCAATTTGCAAACTGCGTTTGCATTGCACTCGCTGGCAGCGTCGGTTGTGAACAAAAAGAACCAAAAAAACTTCAGAGCGCAT
>NZ_CAQIVA010000055.1:0-11872 GCF_948810725.1 uncultured Rikenella sp. | reverse complement strand
CTGCCCAATCGGAGTTCCCGAAGGCACCGGCGCGTGGGGGCGTGCCGAGGACGAACCCGAGAGAATCGGGGCGAACTGTTTGCCGTGCTCTTGCGACCCAACGGGTCGCGCCGTCCTTGTCGCCCAGCGGCTTTGCCGCTCGGGGGAGTGGGCGACAGGCCGAACCCGACAGAATGTGGTGATAAACGGGCGGTGGGTTGGGCCGAGCTGTTGGTCGTGCTATTGCGGTTCGTAGAACCGCCGGGCCTGCGCGCTGGGCCTTCGGCCCACCCGGGGAGCGCGCAGCCCGAACCCGACAGAATTGGACTGAACTTTTGGCCGTGCTTTGGGCATTGCTTTTGCGACTCAACGGGTCGGCGGGCCGGACGCCTGCCCACGGGCGGCCCGCAACTCGCGATGCTCGTTGAGTGCACCCGCAGGCTTCGGTCCGCTTTGGATGGGGATAGACATTATTGGGGTAGAGGCTGGTAGCAAAAGGCGCTGTGCGTTCCTCCTGAGGGGGAGGTGTTCGGCCCGCGCGGCTCAGAGAGCCGCAGTGATGCAATTTAAATGCAGGGTTGGGTGGTCGGTTACTTAGGGTAGTTCCAGCCATCTTTCGCGTGCCTCTCGTCCTTGTTTATTCCGAGAGGCAACGCAACTGGAGACCGTGAGCACGACTGCCTGCATCATTTATAGGGAGACGCGTTATATAGAATCCTAAATACAGACAATTCGTGTCAGTTACGGACGATGAATAACAGTATCCGTTACATCCGATAGCCATCAAATCACCCGATTCACCGAAGTCTCCCGCATCGCGGTAGCCCGGGGCGCACCCACAGGGTGTTTTACTGGCCGCCTCTACCCCCGTTTATTCCGAGAGGCAACGCAACTGAAGACCATAGGCGCGGCTGTCGATGTGAACAGGATCGAGCATGCCGCATTCTAAGGCCAAATACATGCCCTGAATCGAACTGATCGTGGACGACCAGCTGTAACCGTTGTTGCCGACGTTCCATAACGCCCCCGTATCCCGATGGCGGTAGCCCGGGGCGGGGACGCTCGGCACTCGAACCGGCCCGCCTCTACCCCAATGCCGCATTAGATAACGGTGCCTCTACCCGCAAAGGATATCTCTACTTCAAAACCCGATCAAGTCTCTACGCTCCTCCAAAATGCCCAAAATGATGGGCTCTTTTTAAACTTGAATGCCGGTTCTCTGTCTAACGGATCGAAAGCTCTCAAGCGAACCGGCGCAAAACCGTAACGGACAGGGGGCTTAAAGGTGGTTGTTGCGGTACTCTTTGGGTGAGATGCCTTCGTGGCGCTTGAAGTAACGCCCCAGATAGGACTGGTCGGTGAAACGGAGGCGATCCGATATCTCTTGGATGGTCAACTCGGTGGACTGGAGCAGGGCCTTGATCTCCAGGATCGCGAACTCGTCGATGATTGTCTTGGCGGTCGTCCCGACGACCTGACGGCAAATACCGGTCAGGTATTTCGCCGATATGCAGAGCTTGTCGGAGTAGAACGAAACTTCGCGCTCGACGTCGGCGTACTCGTGTACCTGGGCGATGAATTTCTTGAAGAGCTCCTCCTGACGGTTGCCGCCCACGATCTCGCGACCGCCGAAGACGCGGTACGATTTGTCGTAGATCTCCAGCAGCAGGCAACGCAACAGCTGCTGGGCGATCGCGGTCTGAAAACGGTTCTCGCTGTCGGCGTAGACGGAGGAGGCGCTCTGCATCAGGGAGCGGATGGTCGAGGTGTAGATGGTAGGGTCGGTGTAGCAGGGGTGTTCTTTCAGGAAGGTGAAGAAGCCGAGCTCCAGCCGCATGGAGGCCTGGCCGAACATCTCGCGGGTAAAGCTGAAGAGCGAGACGGTGCAGTCGGAGCTCGCCTCTTCCAGCCGGACGATCGAGCCGGGAAGCAGGACGAGGTAGGTGTCGGGCCGGATCTCATAGGATTTCAGGTCGATCCGGATGGTGGCGCGACCGCTCAGGCCGATTAGAAAAAGGCCGCCTTCTAATTTCCGAAGGCGCGAGGCGGTCGGTTTCAGCGGGCTGGAGCCGGCAAAAAAGGTGTTTTGAACCAGAAGCATTTCCGAATTTGGCCATTTCATAAGCGTTCGATTGGGCTGATCGGCAACAAAAATAGCGTTTTCCGGAAAATGGCCGGACGGGGGTGTTCCGAAAAAGACCAAAACTAAAGACGTTTAACCGGTTTTTCTTCGGACGAAAAATGTATCTTTGCACTCTTAAATATACAAATCCAAACAGGAACGCAGCTATGAACGAAAAGTTTAGCATGATGATGAAACGGATGGGTCTGATGGCTCTCTGTTGTGCGGCGGCCGTCGGGTGTCAGCAGGCTCCGCCGGCGCAAATGGTGGCGCAATATGAGGTGTTGACGGTAGAGCCGACGGACCGGACGCTGTCGAGCGTCTATTCGGCGTCGATTCGGGGGAGACAGGATATCGATATCTATCCGCAGGTGGGGGGGACGCTCACGCAGGTGGCGGTGAAGGAGGGGCAGCGGGTCAAAAAGGGACAGACGCTCTTCGTGATCGACCAGGTGCCGTACCGCGCGGCGTTGCAGACGGCGACGGCGAATGTGGCGGCGGCGGAGGCGCAGCTGGCCACGGCGCAGTTGAATTACGACAGCCGGCAGGAGCTGTTTAAGGAGAATGTCGTGTCGGAGTTCGATATGAATACGGCCAAGAATACGCTGCTGGCGGCTAAGGCGCAGCTGGCGCAGGCCAAGGCGCAGGAGGTCAATGCGCGGAACAGTCTGTCGTACACGGTGGTGAAGAGTCCGTCGGACGGGGTGGTCGGAACGCTGCCTTATCGGGTGGGGACGCTGGTGAGTGCCAATATGCCCCAGCCGCTGACGACGGTGTCGGATAATTCGGACATGTATGTCTACTTCTCGATGACGGAAAATCAGCTGCTCGATCTGATCCGGGAGTACGGGTCGAAGGATGCGGCGCTGAAGCAGATGCCGGAAATTACGCTGACGTTGAGCGACAAGTCGACCTATGCGCAGGGCGGGAAGATCGAAACGATCAGCGGGGTGATCGACCGCGCGACGGGGGCGGTGAGCCTCAGGGCGGTCTTCCCGAACAAGGAGGGGCTGCTGCACTCCGGAGGGACGGGGAATGTGGTGGTGCCGGTCACGCGGACGGGGGTCGTGGTGATTCCGCAGTCGGCGACGTTCGAAATTCAGGACAGACGGTTCGTCTACAAGGTGGTGGACGGAAAGGCGCAGGCGACGCCGGTGCAGGTGACGAGGGTCGACGGCGGACGGGAGTTTATCGTGAACGAGGGGCTGGTGCCGGGCGATGTGATCGTGGCGGAAGGGGTCGGCTTGTTGCGTGAGGGGACGCCGATCGTGCCGAAGGGACAGCAGGCGGCTCAACCGCAGCAACAGCAACAGCAGGAGCCTCAGGCGCAACAACCGGAGGCGCAGGAGTCGAAAGTTCAGGATGCGCAGACTCGCCAGGCGGACGAGGATGCGGCCAAGGCGGAGGCCATTCGGCGGCATACGGACAAGGAATAATCATTCGGAGGAGAGGAGTCTCAAATATCAACGGGGAGGAATAATTGCATGAATCTTAGAAAATTTATCGAACGACCGGTCTTGTCGGCCGTGATCTCGATTACGATCGTCGTGGTGGGGATCATCGGGCTCTTCACGCTGCCGGTCGAACAGTATCCGGATATCGCGCCGCCGACGATTCAGGTGAGCGCCACTTATTTCGGGGCGAGTGCCGAAACGTTGCAGAAGAGTGTCGTGGCACCGCTGGAGGAGGCGATCAACGGGGTGGAGGATATGACCTACATGACGTCGACGGCTTCCAATGCGGGGTCGGTCTCCATTACGGTCTACTTCAAACAGGGGGTCGATCCGGACATGGCGGCGGTCAATGTCCAGAACCGGGTGGCACGGGCGACGGGGCAGCTCCCGGCGGAGGTGACGCAGGTGGGGGTGACCACTTCGAAGCGACAGACGAGTATCTTGCAGATGTTCGCGCTCTATAGCCCGGACGATACGTATGACGAAACGTTCCTGGCAAACTACCTGACGATCAACCTCAAACCGGAAATCCTCCGGATCACGGGGGTGGGGGACCTGATGGTGCTCGGGGCGGATTACAGCATGCGGATATGGATGAAGCCGGACGTGATGGCGCAATATAAGCTCATCCCGTCGGATGTGGCGCAGGTGCTGGCGGAACAGAATATCGAGGCGGCGACGGGGGCGTTCGGTGAAAATTCGGACGAAACGTACCAGTATACGATGAAGTACCGCGGGCGGCTGGTGACGCCGGAAGAGTTCGGCGAAATCGTCGTCCGGTCGACGGAGGACGGAGAGGTGCTCAAACTCAAGGATATCGCGGATATCGAGCTGGGGCAGGAGAGTTATGCGTTCCACGGGAAGCTGAACGGACATCCGGGGATCGCTTGTATGGTCTTCCAGACGGCGGGGTCGAATGCTACGGAGGTCAATCAGAAGATCGATGCGTTCCTGAAGGAGGCGGCCAAGAGTTTCCCGAAGGGGGTGGCGATGACGCAGCTCATGAGCTCGAACGACTTCCTCTTCGCTTCGATTCACGAGGTGATCAAGACGCTGATCGAGGCGATTATCCTCGTCACGCTGGTGGTCTATGTCTTCTTGCAGGATTTGAGGTCGACGTTTATCCCGCTCATCGGGATTATCGTCTCGCTGATCGGGACGTTCGCATTCATGGCGCTGGCGGGGTTCTCGATCAACCTGATTACGCTCTTCGCGCTGGTGCTGGTGATCGGGACGGTGGTGGACGACGCCATTATCGTCGTCGAGGCGGTGCAGGCGAGGTTCGATGTGGGGTACCGGTCGTCGTATATGGCAAGTATCGATGCCATGAAGGGGATTAGCGGGGCGGTGATCACCTCGTCGCTGGTCTTTATGGCGGTCTTTATCCCGGTCTCGTTCATGGGGGGGACGTCGGGAACGTTCTACACGCAGTTCGGGTTGACGATGGCGGTGGCGGTCGGGATCTCGGCGGTCAATGCGTTGACGCTCAGTCCGGCGCTGTGCGCGCTCCTGCTCAAACCGTACACCAATGAGGACGGAAGTTCGAAAAACAACTTTGCGGCGAAGTTCCGGAAGGCGTTCAATGCGGCTTTCGGGACGATCAGCGAAAAGTATAAGAAAATCGTGCTGGTCTTCGTGAAACATCGCTGGCTGACGTGGGGGCTGCTGATCTGCTCGGTGGCGGCGCTGGTCTACCTGATGGAGACGACCAAAACGAGTCTCGTGCCTCAGGAGGATCAGGGGACGATTATGGTCAATGTCAGCACGGCGCCGGGGAACTCGCTCCAGACGACCAATGAAATCATGGGCCAAATCGAACAGCGGCTGCTGACGATTCCGCAGGTGCAGAATTTGCAGGTGGTGTCCGGGTACGGGCTGATCTCGGGACAGGGGAGCTCGTTCGGGATGGCGATCGTCAAGCTCAAACCGTGGGACGAACGGGAAAAGAAGGAGGATGCGGTCGATGCGGTGATCGGACAGATCTATGCCCGGACGGCGGATATCAAGGATGCGCAGGTCTTCGCCATGTCGCCGGGGATGATCCCGGGCTACGGGATGGGGAACTCGCTCGATATCCAGATGCAGGACAAGGCGGGCGGAGATATCAATACGTTCTACGGAACGGTGCAGCAGTTCCTCGGGGCGCTCAACCAGCGGCCGGAGATCGCGATGGCTTACTCGACGTTCGACGTGCGCTATCCGCAGTGGATGGTGGATGTGGACGCGGCCAAGTGCAAGCGGGCGGGGACGACGCCGAATGCGGTGCTGAGCACGCTGGCGGGATACTACGGGGGACAGTATGTCTCGAACTTCAACCGTTTCTCGCGGGTGTACAGGGTGATGATGCAGGCCGATCCGAAGCACCGGATGGATGAGAAGTCGCTCGACAATACTTTCGTGCGGCTGGCTAATGGCGAAATGGCGCCGCTGTCTCAATTTGTGACGCTGACGCGCGTGTACGGGGCGGAAACCTTGAGCCGGTTCAATATGTACAACTCGATTGCGGTGAGTGCGATGCCGGCGGAGGGATATAGTACGGGGGACGCCATTCGGGCGGTCGAGGAGACGGCTGCGGCGGCACTGCCGATCGGATATGGGTACGACTTCGGCGGGATTACGCGCGAGGAGAGCCAGCAGAGCGGACAGACGGGGATTATCTTCGCGATCTGTTTCCTGATGGTCTACCTGATCCTCTGCGCGTTGTACGAAAGTTTCGTCGTGCCGTTCGCGGTGTTGCTCTCGGTGCCGTGCGGGCTGATGGGGACGTTCCTCTTCGCCAAAATCATGGGCCTGGAGAACAACATCTACTTGCAGACGGGGCTGATCATGCTGATCGGGCTGATCGCCAAGACGGCGATCCTCCTCACGGAGTATGCCACGGAACGCAGGCACGCGGGGATGAGCCTGATCGCTTCGGCGGTCAGTGCGGCGAAGGCGCGGCTGCGGCCGATTCTGATGACGGCATTGACCATGATCTTCGGTATGTTGCCGCTGATGGCGGCTACCGGGGTGGGGGCCAACGGGAACCGGTCGTTGGGGAGCGGGGTCGTCGGTGGGATGGTGATCGGGACGCTCGCGATGCTCTTCGTGGTGCCGTCGCTCTTCATCGCCTTCCAGTGGTTGCAGGAGAAGATCAAACCGTTGCAGACGGAACCGACCGAGGACTGGCAGATCCAGGAAGAGATGGAGGAGACCGAAAAAGAGTTGAAGGAGGCCGGAATCGATACGTCGAAAAAGTAGTGACGCGACGGAGTGCGTTCAAAACCAAGTAAATTCCAACGTATGAAGAGAATCATCGCGATGTCGGCGGCTGCTCTGATCCTGAGCGGCTGCGGCATCTATAAAAAATATCAGCCGACGGAGGAGGTGCCGGAGGGTTTGTACGGGGCAGGGCTGTCGGAGGGGAAGGATACGACCAATTTCGGGAACTTGTCGTGGAGGGAGGTCTTTACGGACCCGTATCTGCGGGACCTGATCGACTCGGCGCTGGTGAGGAATACGGATATGCGGACGGCGACGCTGAGGGTGGAGCAGGCCGAGGCGGGGCTCAGGGCGGCGAGGTTGTCGTACCTGCCGTCGATCGCCTTCACGCCGGAGGCGGCGGTCAGCAGCGTCGATACCAAACGGGCGGTGCAGACGTACAACATTCCGGTGGCGGCGAGCTGGGAGATCGATATCTTCGGCAAACTGACCAATGCCAAACGCAAGGCGAAGGCCGGCTTCGAACAGAGTCAGGAGTACGAGCAGGCGGTGAAGACGGGACTGGTGGCGGGGGTGGCCAATGCGTACTACACGCTTTTGATGCTGGATGCGCAGCACCGGATTGCGGTCGAAACGGAGGCGATCTGGAAACAGAGTGTCGAAACGACCCGCGCGATGAAAAAGGCGGGGATGGTGACCGAGGCGGCGCTGGCCCAGACGGAGGCGACCTATTACGGGATTTGCACGCAGGTGCTCGATCTGGCTGAAAAAATCAATCAGGCGGAGAATTCGGTCAATCTCCTGCTGGCGCGAACGCCGCAGGGGATTGCGCGGGGACGGCTCGCGGAACAGCGGATGCCGGAGACCTTCTCGGTGGGGGTGCCGATCCAGATGCTGGCCAACCGGCCGGACGTGCGGGCGGCGGAACTGTCGCTGGCGCAGGCTTTCTATACGACTAACGCGGCAAGGGCGGCTTTCTATCCGAGTATCACGCTCAGCGGGAGCGCGGGGTGGACGAATAGTGCGGGGAGCATGATCGTCAATCCGGCCAAGTTCGTCGCGTCGGCGGTGGCGCAGCTGATGCAGCCGATCTTCGCACGGGGAGCCAATCGGGCCAACCTCAAGATCGCCAAGGCGGAACAGGAGGTGGCGCAGCTGACGTTCGAACAGACGCTCTTGCAGGCGGGGGTAGAGGTGAACGAGGCGGTGGAACAGTATCAGACGGCGAAGGAGAAGGCGGACTACTACGAAAAACAGGTGGCGTCGCTGGAGACGGCGACGAAAAGTACGCAGTTGCTGATGAAGCACGGCAATACGACCTATCTGGAGGTGCTGACGGCGCAGCAGACGCTGCTCACGGCGCAGCTCAGCCGGGTGGCCAACCGTTTCTCGGAGATTCAGAGCATGATTACCCTCTACCGGGCGCTCGGCGGGGGACGGATGTAGGCGTCGGATTTATGCGGCGGGGGAGCTTTCTGTTTCCTGCGCCGGGACGGCGACCGGCTTGAGGGCATGGCTTTCAGGGCGGTCGCCGTTCCGTTTTCGGGGCGGTCGTCTCCGGCTTCTTAGGGGAGGCGGTTTGCGGGGGACAGCGGCCGGGCGGGAAAATATACCTATATTTGTTGTTCGGACGGGGGCGGCGAGACGGGAATGGGATGCGGGGAGGCTGTTGTGGCGGAGGAACCGAATGCCGTCGCGGCGTTGGCCGGTATGGTGGGACGAAAATTTTACGGAAACAAAGAGGATTATACGCGGATGAGAGAGTTTCGGATACGCGATCTGTTGTTCGTGCTGCTCGGTTGCACGATCTTCGTGCGGTGCGCTTCGATTGCGCAGCCGCAGGGAGGGCCGCGCGACTCGCTGCCGCCGCTGGTGGTCGGGACGGTGCCGATGCAGCGGACGGTGAATTTCGACGGGAAACGCATCGTGCTGAATTTCAATGAATATGTCGCTCTGCGCGACCAGCAGAAGGAGATGCTCGTCTCGCCGCCGTCGCCGACGGGAAAGCAACCGCAGCTGACGGTAAAGGGGAGGTCGATCGTGGTCGATTTCGAGGAGAAACCGGACAGCGGGACGACTTATCGGATCGATTTCGGAAACTCGATCGCCGACAATAACGAGGGGAATCGGCTGGGAAACTATGCCTTTATCTTCTCGACGGGGGCGGAGCTGGATACGCTCATCATGAGCGGTTTGGCGGTCGATGCGCAGACGAGGGACTCGGTGGTCGGGGCGATGGTCTTCTTCTTCGATGCGGAGGCGGACTCGGCGGTGTACGATTCGGTGATGTTCAACGCGCGGGCGAGGGCGATCTTCCGAACGGACAGTTCGGGGCTGTTTCTGGCCGATATTCTGCGGGATCGGGATTACCGGATCTATGCGATGCTGGACAAGAACGGAAATCAACGCTATGAACCGGGAAAGGACTATATCGCGATGCTCGATTCGGTCTACAACCCGACGCGGATGCCGGATTTCGATATGTGGATCGACCCGGCGGAGGGACGGCGCGGCCCGAGGAGACGGATCGAACCGCCGCAGCTGGTGTTCGAACTCTTCCTGGAGGAGCCGAAGCAGAGGACGATGATTCTGGAGCAGAAACGGCCGATCAGGCAGCAGTTGCAGATCGTCTTCAACAACAGGGAGCGGCAGCGGATCGTCTCGTTCGCGCCGGAGGGGATCGATTCGACGTGGCTGAGGAGGGAGGACGGGATCAAGGGGGATACGGTCTGGTACTGGATCGAACCGCCGACGAAACAGGAGGCGGAGCTGTTGCCGGATACGGTGAGGGTCAGGATCGAGTATATGACGCAGGACAGTGTCTGGCAGCCGCAGGTGCGGAGCGAGACGCTCTCGTTCGTACATCGGGTCTTCGACCGGAATGCGCCGCGAAGGGTGCAGCGCTCGAATACGGCGTATGCGGACAGTGTCCGGAAGGTGCGCGAGGAGCGGCGACGGGCGAAACGGGCTGAGCGGTTGCAGAAAAAATGGATCAGGGTGGCGAGGGTGATCAGCCGGCGGAGGGGCGATCCGAAACGGACGGATGCGGAGCTGCTGGCGGACAGTACGCTCTTCAAACAGGTGGATGTCGATACGACGCAGGTCGAAAAACCGAAACGGGGGGAAGAGGAGGCGGGGGCGCCGAATCTGTTCGGGTTCAATGTCCTGGCGGATAATCCGTTGATTCCGGACAACCATATCCGGATGGTATTCGACTATCCGTTGCGGAGGGTGGACAGCAGCCGGATTCGGCTCACGAGGCTCACGGCGGGGGCGGCGGCGTTGCCGAGCCGCGACCGGCAGACGGTGGCCACGGAGGCGACGGTGCAGAAGGTCGAACAGCCGGAGGCTTTCACGGTCGATTTCGATACGGTTTCGCGACGCATGCTGACGATTCGGGCGGACTGGAGGCCGGACGAGGAGTATGCGCTGCTGATTCCGGACAGTGTCTTCCTCGATGTGGCGTTCCAGGCGAACGATACGCTGAAATCGACGTTCCGGGTGGCGGATACGAGCCGATTCGGAACGGCGATCATCCGTCTGTTGGGCCTTGCGGAGGGGGATAGCGTGCCGGGAACGGAGTATATTCTGGAGTGGCAGACGAGGGACGGTAAGACGGTGAGAAAGGTGACGCATGCGGTGAGGGGAGGGGTCTATAAGTTGCAGTATCTGCCGCCGAATCGCTATCGGCTCCGGGTGACGGAGGATCGCAACGGAAACGGGGAGTGGGATACGGGCAGTCTGGTCGATCGGAGGCAGCCGGAGAGGAGCCGTTTCTGGGAGCATCCGGTCTCGGGGCGGGATATTCTGGCGAAGGAGAATTGGGATGTAGGGGTGGAGGTGGATGTGGATGAATTGTTCGGGCGGTTTTGATGATACATGGGAATGAAAATCAATAGGTTGAAATATCTGGTCTGGTCTGTGGCCGTCGCTCTGGGGGCGGGCTGCGGGACGGTGAGGGGGCAGGAGCGGGGGGTGCCGTCGGAGACGCTCAGCGCGGCCTGGGCGCCGGTCAAGGTGGATCACTATATCGGTGTGAGGGGGGGGTATGCGATGGGGTCGATCCGGTTCGAACCGACGAGGCAGACGAAAATGAAGATGGGGCTGATGGTGGGGGGGATTTCCTATAAGTTCGATGTCCCGGCGCAGAAGTATGTGGGGTGTATCGAGGCGGATATCAACTGGTCGCAGAAGGGGTACAGGGTGCATCGCTATTTCGATTCGGAGGAGGTGTCGGAACGGGTCTGGAGTGTGATCGAGGTGCCGATTCTCTGGCAGCCGTATCTGCCGTTGGGTAAGGGGGGATCGAGGTTCTACCTCAGCGCGGGGCCGTATGTGAGCTATGCGCTCGATTCGCGCTTCAGGGAGTTCAACGAGGTGACGGGGGAGGTGATCGAGAAGGGAAAGTATGAGTATGATCCGACGAGGGACAATCGCTGGGAGTACGGGGTGACGTTCGGGGCGGGGTTTCTGGTGGCGATCCGGCGGTTTTCGATCTCGGCGGAGTTTCGCTATAACATCGGGTTGTCGGATGTCTACAAGGGGGTGACGAAGTATGAGGGCAATCCGTTTCGGTCGCCGGCGGATCAAATGGCGATTACGCTAGGGGTGAATTACAAAATCAGGATGCACAAGTAGGGCGACTCTGTGGCGTGAGGAGGTTATTTGGGCTGACACAGCCGATTGGCCGCGGCGGGGCACGTCATGGCGCGTGAACACCGGGTTGGGCCACCGGCAGCGGGAGGATGCGTCAGCATCCGTCTAAAGTTTCTTTGGTTCTTTCTGTTCACAGAAAGAACAGTTCTATCCGGGGCAGTGATCAGACCGCGCGCGATTGCTGAAGTGGGAAATCATTCAAACGCATGATCTGCGTTTGAATAAGATTTCCGCCAGCGCGCGGCCAGAGAACAGGGGTAGAGGCGGCCAGTGGAAATGCGTAAGCATTTCCTGTTCACGAGACGTGGGGCCTGCGCGGCCTGAGCGCAGGCCCCTCCTGTAGCCAAAGACGCGCGCCCCGCCAAAAGAAGCGATTCAGCTATTTCGGCGGTGAGCTGAATATAGATGAATCGCGCAGGCGCGCGAAAAAACTCAGTCCGCTCGCGAAAACTCCGTCGCC
>NZ_CAQIVA010000054.1:0-11969 GCF_948810725.1 uncultured Rikenella sp. | reverse complement strand
TAGAGCGCATGATTCATAATCATGAGGTCGAGAGTTCAAGTCTCTCTCTCGCTACTTAAAAATCAAGAGGTTACGATGATTATCGTAACCTCTTTTAGTTTCTTGCGCACACAATTTGCACACAACTCTGGCGATTCTATGACTTGATCCAACCCTTCGAATCCTCGCCCCATCGCCACGGTTTTTCCATTTCAACGACTTCTTTTAGTTGCTCGACGAGTTGAATAATCATAGAGACGCGATCTATCATCTCGGTTGGCTTTTCGAAACTCCGGATTACATTCGGATTAGCTTGGACATATATTTTTAGCATTTGCAGCAAGTCTCTCGAAAAGGAATCGAAAATGAATTCATCTGCGCACCAATAAAGAATACACTCCAAGTGATCAACCGCCCTTTCGGACAGTACCGTCTGAATCGTGTTGCGCTTTTCGTTGTTGCGAACATCTTTGATTTCTGTAGCCATTTTGTTTCCTCCTTATTTTGATTGGTTAGTAAATCGTGATTAAGTTTTCAATGCGGGCCGAGCGAACCCCGACACCTTAGTATCAGATCGCTAATGGTGCTCTGAGTGTGTTTTGTTCTACGGTGGTCATAGTGTGCAAACGTTTGTTGTTTATTTTACACTGCAAATATACATATTATGTTTGTTGTGAATAAATAAAAATAATCAAATCATATATATTTTCATGACTTGATATACATGTGGCAATAATTTTGATTATGTTTGCATATAAGTTGTATAAACTTTATGCGTATATGGATGTAAGGGTTAAGGAGCTTTGCCAGCAGTATGGCACTACTCAAAAGGATTTAGCGCTCAAATTGGGCGTATCGGAAATGACACTGAGTCGGGCTGCCAGAGGAAATACATCGTTGCCTCTGCTTGAACGAATCGCCTCTGCGCTTGGAGTATCGGTTTCGGAGTTATTCGCCCCGCAGCCGACAAACACGATCACCTGCCCGCACTGCGGTAAACCGATCCGGGTGGAGAAAGGAGAATAGCCAATGAAGAAAAGGTTGCGCAAAAAGTTCCGCAAGGGAGAATTTGCGGAGTTCGGGTTTGAAGTGGATTTCGATTATTCGGCAGTTGCCGACAGCGGGAATTTCACCCCGTTTTGGGATGAATTCGTTGACCGAATCGAATCCCTCGGACTTTGTTGCGGTGGAGGCGGAGCCGAGCATCAAAGCTATTTCATCGACAAGCCCGGACGCGGATCGGTTTCGTCAGAACAACGTCAAGCCTTGATCGACTGGCTTACAAACCGATCGGATGTCACCAACGTCGTTGCCGGCGAACTTCGGGACGCTTGGTACGGAAGAAATGAATAAATTTATAGCCTTGCAGACAATGAACACCAGGCCAAATCTTTCACAAATCGATACGCTCAAGACTGAACTGGACGCCTTACGGCCTTTGCCGGAGGCTACTGTCAGAAGCCTCAACGAGGCTATGTCCATTGAATATACCTACGACAGCAACCGGATCGAGGGGAACACGCTTACGTTGCAGGAAACGGCGTTAGTGATCAACGAAGGGATTACGATTAGCGGTAAGAGTCTGCGGGAACACCTCGAGGTAATCAACCACATTGAAGCTGTTGAGTTCATCGAAGAAGTAGCCTCCCAAGAGCTGCCGATTACCGAGAGTGTCATTCGCGATATTCACGCCATTGTTCTGAACAAGATCGACAAAGAGAACGCCGGACGATACCGAACCGTTCCGGTTTTTATCTCCGGAAGTAAATATACGCCTCCTCAGCCTTACCTGATCGCCCCGCAGATGGAGGCTTTCCTGGCAGAATACGGTCGTATGGAGGCCGAAAAGCAGCACCCGGTATTGATCGCGGCCTACCTGCATGACGAGTTAGTGCGTATTCACCCATTCATAGACGGCAACGGTCGAACGAGCCGACTGCTGATGAACCTTTACTTGGTGAGGCACGGCTATCCCATCGTGTCGCTTAAGGGGGACAATGATTCACGGGTGCGTTATTACAATGCGCTCGAGAAGTCCCACATAACAGGCGATAGGAGTGATTTTAACACCTTGATTGTCTCGGTGATGACCGATACGTTGAAACACTACCTTTCGATCATTAGAGGCTAATTTTAAGCCCTATCTCACACAAGAAAGCCACCCGCGTTGAGGTGGCTTTCGTCATTCCGTACGGTTTTAGTGGTTTGCATCATCACAAACGGATAGGTTTAATTCAGGTTGCCATAGCGTAAGATTTCGGCCGCAGCGCGCGGCGTTTGACTTCGATTTTCATTATACTCCCCTCCCGGAGATGGTATATATCGCAGTGATGTAGGTGTCGCTGCTTCCGGATTGAATGAAACTGAGCCGGCATTCATACGATTCCCCCACCGGATCTCCCGCCCACATGACTCCGAGAAAGTCAGGCCCCGTAGCATTCCCACTGACAGAGCCGTCGGCTGTTCCCGAGCAGTCATCTCCGCTCCAATCTTCGTATTCAAATACGCACCGTACCGATTTATTTGTCGAGGAATAGGTAAAGCCATTCATTCCACTTGCCCCTACCGTCTGTCCATTCTGCGTATTCCCGGGTATTACTCCACTCGTCGAAACTTCGCCAATCTTCGTACTGCCCATATATAAAGCCACATTTCCAGAGACATTTACAGTGAACGGCGTGACATTCTTGAACTGAACCATGAGATGGATTCGACCGCCATAAGTAGGCACACCAGACTGGTTCACGGAGCAAGACTTGGTGATGCCTGAGGCAGTTCTTACCGTGATGTTTCCGCTTCGGGCCGGACTGTTGGCGTTCGAGGCTACGGTGACGGTTATACTCGCGTTCCCGTTCCCGGAAGTAACCCCGCTACACCAGCTCGGATAGGAAACCGACCACGAGGTGTTGCTCGTGATATTGAGCGTGAAGGAACCGCCGCCGATGACTGCGGTGTAGGAGGTAGGGGAGATGGTGAGTTTGAAATCAGCCTTGATGTCTGAGAGCATGACACATTGGTTGTCGGCATAGTTTCCGGTAACATCCAAGACACCCGTAGCCTTGATTTCGGCTTTCGTCGGGCATGTCGTCAGGTCGTCTGTGGCCGGGAATGCTCCCGGTGCTTTTCCGTTGCAGTCTGATTTCGTTGCTATTTTGTTCATCGTTATTAAGGTTGATTAAAATTTACTTTTGGTTAGGTGTCCCCTGCGTACTAAAGCTTTTTTGCTGGGAATAGGCAGTAAAAGTCACTTTATTCTTCTCCTCTTTTTGTCAAAAACAGTCGGAAAAACCCACTTTATTAGGCTCCTTCCTTTTGTTGGGAATAGTCACTAAAATCACATTTATTGTCTCGCTCAGAAAGGGAGGTTTGTCTTAGCGGCTTCTTCTTTCGCAAACTCCCAATCTGCAATATGGGTCATGGCCGGATTGTGGCGGAAGGCGATCCGCCCCGTAGCGCCGTCCCGCTGTTTGGCAATGGATAGAATGCCTACCCCCTCGGAATCGGCATTCTTCAGCTCCTCGATCGTTGAGATTCCGTAATAGGCCGGGCGATAGAGGAATACGACAATATCGGCGTCCTGTTCGATCGCGCCCGATTCCCGAAGGTCGGAGAGCATCGGACACTTGTCGGCCCGACCCTCGACGCCGCGCGAAAGCTGCGAAAGCAGAATCACCGGAACGTTCAGCTCCTTGGCGATAATCTTTGCCTGGCGGCTGGCCTGGGCCACCTCCTGTTCCCGGTTGCGGTTCCGGTTCGCCTTGTCGGTCGTGTCGGCCAACTGGAGATAGTCGATCAGGATCATGCCGCATTCGCCGCGTGAAGCGCGTATCCGGCTGTTGGTCTTGATGTACCGCATGGAGACCGTCGGGTTGTCGTCCACGTAGATCGGAAGCCTCGAAATTTCGGCTCCGGCCCGCTCCATGCGCTGCCAATCCGCTGCTGTCAGCCGGCCGCTCCGAAAGGCTTCGGCATCCATGTCGTCTACGGAGAGCATCAACCTGTCCGACAATCGGACTCCCGACATCTCCAGCGAGTAGATGCAGACTGGCACTCCGACGCTTGCCGCTGCCTTGGCGAAGTGGAGCATCAGGGCCGTTTTACCCATAGCCGGACGTGCGGCAAGAACGATCAGTTGCGACCCTTGCCACCCTCCGGTGGCGCGATCCAAATCCGTCAAGCCGGTCGTTATGCCGGTCACTTCACCCTGATCTGCTTTGGCCGCCCGATGCTCGGCTTCCCTCAACGCTTGGGCGGTATAGGCTTTGATGTGGTCGCCCATCCGACCGCCGGAAAAGAGGGTGCCGATCTTTTCCAGTTCGCCGGTCGCATACCCGATTACTTCGTCGATGTCTGCCCGTGTATCGCTGGTACGGGCCATGATTTCGCGCCCCACCTCCAGCATCCGCCTTCCGACGTGCTTTTCCACCAGTGTTCGGGCATGTGTTTCGGTGTGGGAGGCGCTGCCCGCCGTAGTCGCGATTTCGGTCAATTCGGCCGGAGTGATCTTTCCGGGCATGACGCCGGACAGCTGCAACCTCCGTCCCACCGCATACAGGTCTATCGGTTCTCCTGCATCGTACAGTTCGACGATCGACCGGTAGATCGCTTCGTGTTTGGTGGCATAGAACATCTCCGGAGCGAGTATCTTGACGACAGATGGGATTTGGTGCGGTTCGACGAGCAGTGCTCCCAACACGACCCGTTCCAGTTCCGTATCGTGGGGAGGAACGATCCCGCCTGCATAATCGATTTGTTTGTATGTGGCCTGTTGCATAATTACTGTTTTTTGGCGTTTTTAGGGTTGTTTTAGGGATTTTCTCAGTGAATGAGTAGCCTCTTGGTTACTGGGCGAATTTGAAGAATTTGGGCTGTATTTCGCCTTTTTGCGATTCGGCGATCGGAGATTGGGTATTTTCTCTACGTTGCCAGTTCCGTACAGTCGCTTTCCAATCGCGCATCGGGTTCTTACCGACTTTCCATCCGTTCGAGGCATAGTAGTCGATAAACCGTTGCGCATCGATCCGGTACCCTTTCTCGCTAACATACCTTTGCACCTCTTCGAGCGCGGGAGGCGTGAAACGCCTCTCTTGTAAATCTCTCCTCTCCTTCTTATTTACTTTACTCTCTTTTACTTTACTGGTTGAACGGTCGTTGAACGGACGTTCAACGGTTGTTGAACCGCAGTTGATAAGTGCCCGTTTTTCAGCACTTTTCAAACCGGCTTTTCTCGCCTGTTCACGTTTATGCTCCAGCGGAATCATCCGGTCAATCAGGCTTTGCGAAAAGAAAATCTCGTCGCCCTCAACGATAAAGAGGTCATAATTGTACACCACCGTTTTCACCTTCTCGACCGTGGTGTTATACCTCCGTGCAAGTGCAGGAAGCAGAGCTACCGGATAGCGGTACCCCGGTTGATCCCGCAGGGTTTCGATCAGCATCCAATAAATGCCGTATCCCTCCATGCCCAATTGTTCGATCAGCAGAACACATTTCGGGTCATCTTTGGCATTGGAATCGTGCGGGAAGTAGTAGGCATCCTTATTCATGGTTGCCCTCCTTCCTATTCAACTGAAGCATCTGGACAGGCCGGTTGCTTCGAGGATTGATGTCGCAGCCTACGACTTCAATAAAATCAACGTCAAGTAGATTACGAGCTATCCGACAAATATGATTTATGGGTAGATTGAATTCATCCGACAGATCGGCACGGGAAAAGGATTGTTGAGGATGATTACCAAAGAACCGCTTGGCCGTCTGTTCTTCCGTCAGTCGTAGTGCCGCTGTTGAGGCGTAGGCTCGTCTTTGGGTAACAGTAGCCCTGATCGGTTTGATCATTCGGAAATTGCGACTACCTTTGTGTTGTTCTACTGATTGCCCTTGCCTCCCGGCAGGGCTTTCTTTTTTTACCGCTTTCATGACTCCTACCGGTTTTGATGGTTACGGGCACTGCGGGCGATCAAGGCAACCGCCTCCCTCTGTCCAGTGTTGCACTCTTTGGCTTGCGATTCGGCCCACCTCAACAGCTCGGTACGGTTGAATACCAACCGGGAACCGTATTTGCGATGCGGAATTTTGCCGGTTGAGGTCAATTGGTAGAATTTGGATCGGGAGGTAGGATAGCCGTTTTCGGCCAAAAAGCGGATAGCCGCCGGTAGATTCATGGCCTCCGGTTGGTTTTCCGGTCGGGCCGCCTCTTTCTGCGAGGCTTGGAATTTTTCGAGTGCGCCGAGCACCGCCCCCTCCAACGTTCCTCTCAGTTGATCGGGGGTCATAACGATAACTTCGCTCATAGCTTTACTTTCGTTTGTTTTTTGATTGTGCGTGGCTAGCCAAGCCCCGCGGCGAACGTTCGAAAGCAAAGGTAAGGGCAGAAAAAACGATGGGGGTACCCCCACGGGTACCCCCATCGTTCCATCAATGAAAGATTATTGCCCTTATTTCAACTGATTCGCCAGACCCGAAAACCCCATCTTTTCGATAACCTGCCTTAGTTTTTCAGCATCGTGTTCCGATGTGTTTTGGTTGCTTTTCTTTATAGCCTTATAGATGCTGGTGTTTTCGATTTTTTCGGCATTACCGCCTAAAATTACGTGGATCAGGCGAGCAATATCCCTTTGACTAACTCCACCATCTCCATTTCGTTCGCTAATAAAGACCCCCATTTCACCCAATGCGTGTTTGAGAAACAAAACCCGTTGTGCCGTCGTCAAAAGAGCCCCTTTCGTTTCCTTATCTTTGGCATCGGGGTTCTTTGCTTCAATAATCGATGTCAAACCTCCAGCAGATTCTTCCAAATGAGAAATATTCAAATTAAAATCACGAATAATGGCACTCATTTCCCAAATTATCACATCTCTTGCGGTTTTAAGTTCATCCCAGACATCACGTCCTATAATTTGCCTTACATACTGTTTTGCGTACGAAAAGCCCTCCGGAAGATCATCAATTGAATCAACAAAAGACGGTGTTAAATATTGCAATAAATATCCGTGCCGACCTATGGCGTCGAGTTGTGCCATTTCATTGCGTATATGCGCCATAACATAATACGCGGTCAATTCAAATGATTTACCTGAAGGATGGCAATACTCGAAATGAGGGATTAAATTTTTTATGTAATCCATCCTTCCCTCAATCTCTTTTCTATTTACAAGTAGCCCGCTTCCTATCTCATATTTATCGGATGCTTTGATACTACGCACAAAATCGCCTAATGATTTGTGTATAATTTTTGTCATTGCCTCCAACGAAATATCCTTTAATAATTTATCACTAGGAAAGGACAATAATACATTCTCTATTTTTTTTAATTCACAACGATCACCTTTTAACTGTTTCCCCATTATAGCACAAAGAGAAAAGGGAAAACCCATTATATCCAAATACCACTTTCCCTCTTTCTCGGAATAATATCTGCATCCAGAAAATGGATACCAAAGTTTAATAATATCATAATAACTTTCTGATAGTATCATAAATTCACCCCAAAGATAACTGACATTATCAATCCATTGGGCGACCTTGTAATTATATCTTGTATCCATTACTCAAACTGTGTTAAAAGGTTAGCGTTTTTCTGTCGTTCCTCTTTCTCGAAAGAGGCCAGATAGTGTTCCGTCGTCTTGAGGTCGTTGTGCCCCAGCGACTCGGAGATAAAGGCGATGTTCGCCCCGCTCCGCTTGAGCACCGTAGCGAACGAATGCCGGGCCGTATAGGTGCTGATCCCATCGATCCCCACTGCTTCGCCAATCCGCTTCATCCGTTTGTTGATCCGGCGCGTCAGGTCGGTCGTTATCACCTTGCACCGCATCGCATCCTCCGTGCCGTTGAGGTAGGGGAATATGAAATTATCCGGTTCCGGCGGATTCCCCCAGCGATCGATAATCGCCTGCATCTCCGGAGTCAGTGTCGCCCGGACTTCACGTATCGTTGCCGTTGTGCGTTGTGTCTTCTGCCGTACAAAACAGACCTCTCCGTCGATGATATTGCGGTACCTCAACCGTACCAGGTCGGCTACGTTAATCCCATTGCACAAGTAGATGAAAAACCACAGATCGCGGTATTTCTCGGTAGCCTCCGTGCCGTCGGTATACTTCACCACTTGACCGATCTGCTCCAGGGTCAAAGCCTTTTTGTGTGAAACTCCGACCTTGATTTCATACCGTCCCCGTCCAAACGGGTATTGCGACTCTTTCACGATTCCGGCCCGTCGGGCCTCGTTGAGGATGGCCCGGATGTTTCGGCAATGGATGCCCACCGTCGTCAGGTTCTTTGTCTCCAGCAAATGGTGCTCGAATCGCCTCAACCATTCCGGAGTAATCGAGCTGAAGTCGATTCCCTCGCCGGCAAACTCCTCGACGACTCGCAGGGTATCTTTGTAGGCCAACATGCTGCCGATTCGTTCCTCCTCCTGCAAGGCTTCGATTTTGGCTCTGAAAGCGTCGTTAATCGCTCCGGTTACCGCCCGGCCTAATCGTAGATCGAGGTTATTGAACGTAAATTCTCCTCGTTCGGCCAAAGACTGCACGGCTTTCTTGATCAACTCGAACGAGGTGATAATATCGCGCCGTACCTCGGAATAGAGGTAGGATTTGGTTGCCGGAAGTTTCTCCCACTCTTCCGGCATCAAGCTCTTTCCGGTGGAGTAGTAACGTCGTACCCGTTTGTAGGTGACCCGTATCTTGACAGGATAAGTTCCGGCTTGGTTGGCCTTACGGGTATCCAGGATGGAAGCGACGGTAATTCCGTCGGTAGCGTATTGCAGCATGATCTTGACCCTATGATCTTTGGTAAGGAGGTTCGTGGAACACACAAAACGACTGAAAATCAGTTCTTATTCGGTCGTATTACAGCTTAGTATCTGTCATTTGTGTGTCCCGTTATGGAACACACAAACTGCACACAACTATGACAAAAGTACGAAAATATATGCAAACGGATGAAAATTTAGAAATGAAAAATGCGTTGAGAATCAACGCATAGCAAATGAATGAAATGTGTGCAATAACCGTTAAAAACGGCAAAATTACGATTCATAATCATGAGGTCGAGAGTTCAAGTCTCTCTCTCGCTACTTAATTCTCAAAGGGTTGCAAATTACTTTGCAACCCTTTTCTGTTTGGCGGAAACCAGCCGGCCCCTCCGTTCCGGGAAAATCCGCTCTCCGCCGCCCCATCCTACGCATTAAATGCGATTTTTTATTAAATTTGTAATAGTTTCGATCTTTTAGTAAACCTACTTCAAGAAACGAAACGGTTTTCAGGCAAATTTCAAGCGTTCGATATGGCGAAAAATCTACTGACTATCGGAATCGGCTGCATCGTCGGGTGGCTGATGGCGGGATGCGACACGCCGGGCAGACGGCTGCGCTCGGCGGCCGAAGCGACCGGAAATCCGGAGATGAACCGGGTGGCGGAGCACTATGCCGACGATTCGCTGCGGGCCGAGGCAGCGAGGTTCCTCCTCGAAAACCTCCGGGGGCATGCCACACGCACGTTCGACCTCGTGCAGAGGCGGACGGGCGAGGTATCGGACTATTCGATCTACCGGCCCGAGATCACCGGAAGCAATTATCGGACGGCGCTCGACTCGCTGGGGCTGGCGGTGCGCTACCGCACCGAAAACGACGAGGAGGCGATGACGGCGGACTACCTGATCCGAAACATCGACCTGGCGTTCGAGGCACGGGAGCGGTATCCGTGGGCGCGGCACTACTCCGACTCCGTTTTTATGCGCTACGTGCTCCCCTATCGGATCGACACCGAAGAGCTCACGGACTGGCGGACGTTCTTCCGCACGCGCTACGAACCGATGATCGACACGATGGCGGGACGGAAAGATATACGCGGCGTGGCGCGGCTGATTATCCGGGATGTCCGGAAGTGGTTCGGGTTCCATCCGGAGGCGTTGATGCTGAAACCGGCGTTCACGCCCGAGGAGGCGATGGCGTGCGGACGGGGCGAGTGCAACTCGGCGGCGGACATCTTCGTGCTGGCGCTGCGGGCGATGGGGATTGCGGCGACGAAGGATATGATTCCGGTGTGGGGCACTTCGGACGGGGGACATGTCGAGGCGGTCTATTTCGATGAGCTGGGCAATCCGGTGCTGCTCGATACGGGGGAGTGGCTGGCGGCGGGGCCGCCGCGGATCTACCGCATGGAGTTCGATCGGTCGGCGGAGGCGGCGCGACGCTTCGGACAGCCCTATTTCCGGGCGGTGACGGGGGAGTATGTGGCGACTTCGAACCCGCGGGTGGCGTTCGACTCGGTGGCGGGGCCGGATGAGCGGGCGGCGCTGGCGGTCTTCAGCAACGAGCGCTGGCGGCCGGCGGTGTGGGCGGAAAGGCGGGAGGGGAAAGTGGCTCTTTTCCGGGAGATCGGACGGGGGATTCTCTACCTGCCGGTGCTCACGGACGGGAGGTCGGTGCGGCCGGCGGGGCGACCGTTCCGGCTCGATCCGAGGAGCAATCTACAATACCACGAACCGAACCTGAACCGGTTGGTGACGATCGATCTGACGCCGTTGATTCGGGAAGCCGAGCGGGACACGCTGAACCCGAATCACTACTATGTTGCGTATTGGACGGGGCGGGATTGGCGGGAGTGCGGGCATCCGATTGTCCGCCGTTCCGGCGGGTCGGAGGACGGTCTGACCTATTCGGTGGCTGGGGTGCCGGACGAAGCTATTTACGGCCTCTTCGACAAACGCACGGGGCGGACATACCACCGCCGCATCTTCCGCAACGGCCGGGGCACAGCCCGGAGGTTCTGAGAGGAGATTTTATCGGGGTGTCTTTTTAGGATATCGCTTTTTGCAGCGGGCCCCGGGCTTCCGCTACTACCCCTCGGGCGCACTGAACGGTGTCGGCAACCACGGGTACAGCTGGTCTGCCGCCTCGAGCGGCATCCGCGGCCTGGAGTTGTATTTCCGTTCGCAGTACCTCGATTCCAGCCTCTCGGACTACCGCGCTCACGGTTTTCAGTTGCGTTGCCTCTCGGAATAAACGGTGCCGCTCGGCACTCGAAGACTGGCCGCCTCGGCCCAAATAACCGCCAGCCTCTACCCTACTTTTTTTTGTTTGACTATATGCGACCGGACGCCCGGGGAGGAACAGATTCGGCCTGTTCGTCTTTCGTTTAAGCGGCTCACCGCCAGCGGAAGCGCAAAAGCAACGCCTATTCGCACTTGAGTTAAGCGGCCCGGAGCCAGCGTGGACGCAACGAGTTCCGCGAGATTGCGGCCCTACGCCGGGGGTGGCTCCGGCCCGCGCGACCCGTTGGGTCGCAGAAGCTCGGCCAATTCACCGCCCTTTTCTGTCGGGTTCGGCCTGTCGCCCATCCCCCCCGAGGCGCTCCGCGCCTCGGCGACAAGGCCGGCGGTTCTATGAACCGCAAAAGCAAAGTCCATTCACCGCTTCCATTTTGCGAAATGCGTTTTCGGCCGCAACCAGCGAAGAACGAATATTAAGGCCGAGGCGGCCAGTAAAAGACGCTGTGCGTCCCCTCCGCATCCGGGGGCTGCGGGCCGACCGTTGTCACGAGGACTTAGCTATTCGCTCGCGGCCCAAAACCTGTCAAAAGCTGCCCAATCCACCGCCCCTGCCCAGCCCCAAGCTCGGCCCAGCGCGGCGGGAAAACCGGATACGGTTTTCCCGCCTGAAGAACAAGCATAGCCCAAAGCTCGCCCCAGTTCTCCGCCCCGTGTCAGCCTCACTGCGGCTCCGCTGTCGCTCCGCCGCATTTTCGCGCGCCTGCGCGATTCATCTATATTCGGCTACCGCCGAAATAGTTGAATCGCTTCTTTTGGCGGCGGCGCGCGGTCGAGCTTTGACCCGCCTGAAACTGCCCTGCGCGGGCGGCGGCCGGGTGACCCCGGCGGGACGGAGCGATACTGCGTATCGCTTAACCGCCTCAGCCCAATCCTTTGTGCGCGCGCCGGGGAAATCTTGTCAAAACGCGCCAGCGCATTTTGACAAGATTTCCCTCCTAAGG
>NZ_CAQIVA010000053.1:0-12025 GCF_948810725.1 uncultured Rikenella sp. | reverse complement strand
AAAGAACAGGCGCGCGAAAAAAAAGTGGTGCGCAAAAAATCCGTCGCCCGCCCGCGTAATGGGCATATTCTGCCGGTTGGCGGAGAGCCAATCCGGCAAGAATTGCCGCGGGCGACGTTTAGGAGTAGATACGCCCATCTTTCGAGTGCCGAGCGGCACCGGCGGAGCGAAAGCGGAGCCGCAGTGAGGCGGACACGGGGCGGAGAACAGGGACGAGCTTTGGGCTGTGCTCGTTCTTCGGGCGGAGTATGGGGCTTGTATCTATGCGGTGGATTGGGCTGAACCGTTAGCCGAGTTCCGGCGACCTTTAGGTCGCCGGCCTCGGCGAGAGCGACGCTTTAGCGGCGCGTGGGGGGGGCGCGCCGAGGACGAACCCAACGGATTGGGGTAATAAAAAAATGTTGCTTTTGCGGTTCGTAGAACCGCCGGGCTTGCGCGCTGGGCCTTCGGCCCACCCCCGGAGCGCGCAGCCCGAAACCGAAAGAATTGGGACGGTGAATGGGTACTTTGCTCTTGCGACCCAACGGGTCGCGCGGGCCGAAGCCTCCGACCGCGGAGGGACGCACAGCGTCTTTTGCTGCCAGCCTCTACCCCAAACCCCGCAGGCTTCGACCCACTTAAACCAACAATGAGTAGTGCGATTCCACGAGGACGAACCCGCCCCACCCCGCGCGCATAAACGGAAAATTCATTCAAAACCAGAGATAACGTAAACGTGATTTGTAGCATGAGAAGAGTAATCGGATGGGTCGGATTGCTGTTATGGCCCGCCCTGGCAGCCGCAGCCCCCATCACCATCAAAGGGAAAGTAATCGGCAGCGACGACGGCAAACCCATCCCCGGAGCCTACGTCATGATCAACCCCACCGAGCCCGACGTAGCCAAACGCACCGTCCTGACCGGTCTGGAAGGCGAATTCACCATCGTCAGCCGCGAGAAAAGCACCACCCTCAGCATCTCGTTCATCGGCTACAAAGACTACCGCAAGCCGATCGACCCCTCGTCCGGTCGCACCGTCGACCTCGGCACCATTCGGATGCTCCCCGAAGCCATCACCACCAACGAAGTGAAAGTCACCGCCCAGGCCCCCATGGCCACCATGCGCGGCGACACCCTGCAATATAACGCCGCCGCCTTCAAGACCAACCCCGACGCATCCAGCGAAGACCTCCTCAAGAAGATGCCCGGCGTGACCACCGACGAAAACGGCGCCGTCGAAGTCCACGGCCAGACCGTCGGCAAAGTCTACGTCGACGGCAAAGAATACTTCGCCGACGACCCCGCCCTGGCCCTGAAGACCCTCCCGGCCGACGTCGTCGCCAGCATGCAAGTCTTCGACGACAAGAGCGACGAATCGAAATTCTCCGGATTCGACGACGGCGAACGCATCAAAGCCATCAACATCGTCACCAAAAGCGGCGTCAGCTCCAGCGCCTTCGGTAAAGTCTACGCCGGCTACGGCACCGACAACCGCTACTCGCTGGGCGCCGCCGCCAACATCTTCAACCCCACCCACCGGTGGACCATTCTCGCCGCGCGGAACAACGTCAACAACCAGGGCTTCACCCTGAACGACATCGCCAGCGCCATGACCGGGCGCCGCGGCGGCATGGGCGGCGGCATCGACGCCAGCCAGTTCACCACCGGCGTCCGCGGCGGTATCCAGACCACCACCATGGCCGGCCTCAACTACCAGGGCGACTTCTCCAAAGTGAAGATCAACGGCAGCTACTTCTTCAACAACGTCAACGCCGACATCTGGCGCGCCATCACCCAGAACTACAACACCGAAGGCAACCGCCAGTACTACGACACCACCGCCACCCGAGGCTACAACTACCAGCACCGCGCCAACCTGCGGATCGAGTGGAATCCCAACGAAACCAACCGCATCTTCTTCCGTCCGCGCGTCACCTACTCCACCAACCACGGCCACAGCGCCAACCTCACCAGCACCTGGCTCAACGCCATGGAGACCAACACCGCCGCCAACCGCTACGCCACGAAATTAGGCACCTACGACGCCTCCGCCAACCTCTTCTGGATGCACCGCTTCGGGAAAGCCGGTCGCACCCTCTCCGTCGGCGGCTCCGTCGGCGGCAGCAACGGCTGGGGCGACCGCACCCAGCAATCCGAATACGGCTCGCTGGACGAGACCGGCGACGAGACCGCAGAAGGCCTTTCGCTGCTCGACCTCTACACCAAAGCCACCGGCGACCTGACCTACAGCACCCTGAACCAGATCGGGACCCTCGGCACCCCCGGCTTCGACGCCTCCGGCCGCGTGAGCTACGCCGAACCCCTGTCGCCATCCTCCCGCTTGCAGTTCAGCTACCGCATCGGCTACGACAAGACCGACTCCAAGATCCTGAGCTACGACTGGGATCCGCTGCTGAACGAGATACTGGAGCTCGACCCCACCACCTCGAACCTCTTCAACCGCGACCAGACCCGCCATGCCGGAACCATCGGCTACAACTGGGTCAAGAAAGATAAGATGACCCTCAACGCCTCGCTCAGCTACCAGTACACCACCCTGAACGACGACGAGACCTACCCCCGCGAGCTGGAGAACCGCTACCACTTCGACGCCTGGCTGCCCCGCGTCCGTTTCGAATGGAAACCCACCAAGATGCAAAGCCTCCAGTTCGAATACCGCCGGAGCACCTCCACCCCGACCGTCAACCAGCTGCAAGACGTACTGAACGTCAGCAACCCCCTTCAGGTCTACTACGGTAATCCCGACCTGAAACAGAGTTATACCGACCGGTTGCAAGTCTCCTACAACATCGCCAACCCCGAGAAATCGACCAACTTCCACCTCTTCGCCTTCGCCAACCTCACCCAGGACTACATCGCGACCCACCGCCGCTACCTGACCGACGACGAAGAGATCAAAGGAATTACCGTCGTCAAAGGGGCCCAGGTCTCCACCCCGGTGAACCTCAACGGCTACGTCAACGCCAACCTCTTCGGCATCTACAGCTTCCGGATCCAACCCATCCGGAGCAACATGAACATCGGCTTCCGCTACCAATTCGCCAAGACCCCCTCGATGGAAGACCACGAGAGATACCTCTCGTACAGCAACCGGATGGGAATGAACCTCTCACTGACCAGCAACATCTCCGAGAACGTGGATTTCACCATCGCCTACCGTCCCTCGCTGAACTTCACCGTCAGCAAACAGAAAGACCGCGCCTCGGGTCAGGCCGACCGCACCTTCGACCGCTACATCGGCAACGACCTGGCCGCCTTCCTGAACGTCTTCCTCTGGAAAGGGCTCTTCATCAACGCCGACGCCACCTGGCGCAACTCCGTCGGGACACAGTCGAGCTACACCCAGCACTACGCCCTGCTGAACGCCGCCATCGGGTATAAGTTCCTGAAATACAAGCAAGCCGAAGTACGCCTTTCGGCCTACGACCTGCTGAACCAGAACCGCTCCTTCTGGCAGAGCAGCAACGCCACCTACACCCAGACCACCCTCACCCGGACACTGAAGCGCTACTTCATGCTCAGCTTCACCTACAAGTTCGACACCCGGAAAAACCGTTCCGCCGAAAACTACGGCACCAACGACCGTTCGAGCTGGCAGCGCGGGCCTCACGGAGGCGGCCCCGCAGGCCCGCCTCCCGGCGGTGGCCCCGGCGGACGCCGATAACCCTTCCGCGGCATACTATGCCCTCCATCCGCGCCGTTTCTCCTTCAACGAGGGAGCGACGGCGCTTTTTTATAACCGCTTTTATGGCCGCCGAACCCGCGGAAAATCGTATATTTGCCCTGTTATGGATGCTTTGAAAGAGAAAATCGACACCCTCCGCCGCGAGCGCAACGCCGTCATTCTGGCCCACTACTACACCGACTCCGACGTGCAGGACATCGCCGATTTCGTCGGTGACAGCCTCGCCCTGTCGCAGCGGGCAGCGACCACCGACGCCGACGTCATCCTCTTCGCCGGCGTCCACTTCATGGGCGAGACCGCCAAAATCCTCTCCCCTCGGAAGACCGTCCTGATGCCCGACATGGCCGCCGGCTGCTCGCTGGCCGACTCCTGCCCCGCCGACGAGTTCGCCGCCTTCATCGCCGCGAACCCCGGGCGAACCGTCATCTCCTACGTGAACACCACCGCCGAAGTCAAAGCCCTGACCGACATCGTCTGCACCAGCAGCAACGCCGTCGAGATCGTCCGCTCGCTGCCCCCCGACGAACCCATTCTGTTCGGGCCCGACCGGAACCTCGGCAACTACATCCGGAACATCACCGGGCGCGAGAACATGCTCGTGTGGGACGGCGCCTGCCACGTCCACGAAGAGTTCTCGCTCGAAAAGATCCTCGAACTGAAACAGGCCTATCCCCACGCCAAAGTGCTGACCCATCCGGAGTGCAAACGGCCCATCGTCCTCATCTCCGACTACGTCGGCTCGACCGCCGGCCTGCTGAAATACGCCGTGAACGACACCTCGACCGACACCTACATCGTCGTGACCGAACCCGGCGTCCTGCACCAGATGCGCCTCGCCGCGCCCGGCAAGACCTTCATCCCGGCCCCGCCGACCGACGCCGCCTGCGGATGCAACAATTGCAGCTTCATGAAACTCGTGACCCTGCCGAAGATCGCCGCCGCCCTGGAGACCCTGCAACCCGAAATCGTCATCCCCGAAGAGACCCGCCGGCGCGCCGAAGGCTCCATCCGGCGGATGCTCGAAATCTCCGAGCGCCTCGGCCTCGTCTAACCTCCTTTTTCTGAGCACAGCACGACCATGCGAATATTCAAAGAGACCGGCGAATACCTCACCCTGATGCGCAAAGTCTTCGCGCGCCCCGAGAAACTCTCGATCTACCGCCGCCGCACCCTGTTCGAGATGGAATCCATCGGCCTGAACTCGATCGGCATCGTCGCGATCATCTCGGTTTTCATGGGCGCCGTCGTCGTGATCCAGATGGCCAACAACCTCGAGAACCCCTTCATCCCGAAGATGCTCATCGGATACGCCACCCGAGAATCGATCGTACTGGAGTTCAGCTCCACGATCGTCGCCCTGATTCTGGCCGGGAAAGTGGGCTCCAACATCGCCTCCGAGATCGGCACCATGCGGATCACCGAACAGATCGACGCCCTGGAGATTATGGGCGTCAACTCCGCCAGCTACCTGATCCTGCCGAAAGTGGTGGCCTCGGCCCTCTTTTTCCCCCTGCTCACCATCATGAGTATGATCATCGGCGTCATCGGCGGCTACCTCGTCGTCGAGGCGACCCAGATATTCTCCCCCTTCGAATACCTCGCCGGGATTCGCTACGCCGTCAACCCCTTCTATATCAGCTACTCGATCACCAAAGCCTGCGTTTTCGGCATCATCATCTCCACCGTATCGGCCTACTACGGCTACTACGCCAAAGGCAACTCGCTCGAAGTCGGGCGCGCCAGCACCCGTGCCGTCGTGGTGAGCAGCATCGTGATCCTGATCTTCAACCTGATTCTCACCCAAATCATGCTGACCAAATGATACGTGCCATCGACGTCTGCAAATCCTTCGAAGGGCGGCCCGTTCTCGACCGGATCACCGCCACCTTCCAGCCCGGCAAGACCAACCTGATCATCGGCCAGAGCGGTTCGGGTAAGACCGTGCTGTTGAAATGCCTCGTCGGCCTGCACGAGATCGACAGCGGCCAGATCCTCTACGACGACCTCTGCTTCAGCGGCGCCCCGCTCGAAGTGAAGCGCGAGATTCGGCAGAAGTTAGGGATGATTTTTCAGGGCGGCGCCTTGCTCGACTCCTCGACCGTGCTCGAAAACGTGATGTTTCCGCTCGACCTCTTCACCGACATGTCTCAGAGCGAGAAGGAAGACCGGGCCGACTTCTGCCTCAAGCGCGTCAACCTGACCAACGCCGAACACCTCTACCCCTCGGAACTGAGCGGCGGGATGATCAAACGTGTGGCCATCGCGCGCGCGATCGTGATGAACCCCCAGTACCTCTTCTGCGACGAACCCAACTCGGGGCTCGACCCGAAGACCTCGGTCGTGATCGACAACCTGATCCAGGAGATCACCCAAGAGTACAACATCACGACCATCATCAACACCCACGACATGAACTCCGTGATGGAGATCGGCGACACGATCATCTTCATCTATCAGGGGAAAAAGTGGTGGGAAGGCTCCAAAGACGACATCCTCGCCGCCGACAACCGGGAACTGGAAGACTTCATTTTCGCCTCGGCAATGGCCCGCAAAGTGAAGCACATGCAACAGCGATAGACAGGGATTGGAAACACCCTCTTGACTTCGATTTTTTATATTTATATTGGAAACAATAGCGAAAGGGGGTGCAACACCCCCTTTGTTTTTGATCTGTAATTTATTTATATCCATCCGACCTACCCATCGCCCCGGGCTACCGCGACGCGGGCAATAACGGGCAGTTAGGCGCACTGACGGGTGTCGGCTACAACGGGTTCAGCTGGTCGGCCATCGCGAGCGACATCGGCGGCGTGTTCGTGGACTTCGGCACGCAGTACCTCAATCCCAGCGGCATGAGCAGCCATGCTCACGGTCTTCAGTTGCGTTGCCTCTCGGAATAAACGAACACACAGCACCGGAAACGATTCAGGGCCGGAATACTCCGGCCCTGAACCCCAAAACAAAACAAGGAATTTATACCAACCCTGCTTCATCAACCGCACTTCGAGTGTCCGCAATTCGTGCAGACCAGACACCCCTCCTGATACACCAGCGCCTCCTGCCCGCACTCCGGACACTTTTTGCCCCCCTTCGGCTTCGTCCCGTTCGGGATATACTTGTGCAGCGCCCTCGCCACCCCGTTTTTCCACGTATTGATCGTGTCGCTGTTGAGCCGGAGCGACGAAACCAGATTCACCACATCGATCGGCGGCATCCCCGTCCTCAGAACCCCCGAAATCAGCTTCGCATAGTTCCAGAACTCCTCGTCGAACAAGCGCGAAATCCCCCCCACCGAATTCACATACCCGTACTTATCCTTATATTGGAAATCATACCGTTTCGTCCCGTCCTTCTCGATCACCTTGATGATATTCCCCTTCTTGATCGTCTTCGGGAAATAGAGCGCATCCTCATCCACCTTCCCCGTAAATATCTCATACGGTTTGTGGTTGTAGAGCCCCACGAACGCAATCCAGTCCTCCGGCCCGTTCTTGAACCGCACCACATCCGCCTCCAGCGACATCGGTCGGCTGGCCGGAATCCCATCTTCCTCCTCCTTCTTCTTGTCCTTCTTGACCAGCACCCCCGCCCGGCTTCCGTCCCGATAGACCGTCACCCCCTTGCACCCCGACCTCCAGGCCGTCCGGTAGACCTCGTCCACCAACGCCTCCGTCACATCGTTCGGCAGGTTGACCGTCACCGAAATCGAGTGATCCACCCACTTCTGCATCGCCCCCTGCATCTTGACCTTCGCCACCCAGTCGATATCGTTCGACGTCGCATTGTGGTACGGCGACTCCGCCACCAATTTATCCACCTCCTTGTCCGACAGTTTTTTGATCTGTTCGTCCGTGAGCCCCTTATTGACCTTGACCCACGTCAGGAAATGGTGGTGATAGACATTGTACTCCTCCCACGAATCCCCCACCTCGTCCACGAAAGTGACATTCACCGACTTATCGCTCGGGTTGACCTTCCGCCGCCGCTTGTAGACCGGCAGGAAGACCGGTTCGATCCCGCTGGTCGTCTGCGTCATCAGCGACGTCGTCCCCGTCGGCGCAATCGTCAGCATCGCCACATTCCTTCGCCCCTGCTTCACCATCAGGTCGTACAGCTTCGGATCCGCCTCGCGAACCCGCTGAATCATCGGATTTTCCGCCTCTCTCGCCGCGTCGTACATCTTGAACGCCCCCCGTTCGCCCGCCATCTCGACCGAAGCCCTGTAAGCCTCCACCGCCAGCGTCTTCTGCAACTCCGCCGCGAACGCGATCGCCTCATCCGACCCATACCGCATCCCCAGCGCCGCCAGCATATCCCCTTCGGCCGTAATCCCCAGCCCCGTCCGGCGTCCCATCAGCGCCTTTTCGCGAATCTTGCCCCACAACTCCCGTTCCACCCGCCGAATATCCGCCGCCTCCGGATCCTTCTCGATCTTGGCGATGATCGAATCGACCTTCTCCAACTCGATATCGATAATGTCGTCCATCATGCGCATCGCCTTGCGCACATGCTTTTTGAACTTGGCCGTATCGAACCGCGCCTCCGGCGTAAACGGTTTGACCACATAGCTGTAGAGATTCAGCGCCAAGAGCCGGCAGCTGTCGTACGGACACAGCGGAATCTCGCCGCACGGATTGGTCGACACCGTCCGGAAGCCCAAGTCCGCATAGCAGTCGGGCACCGACTCCCGGATGATCGTATCCCAGAAGAGCACCCCCGGTTCCGCCGATTTCCAGGCATTGTGGACGATCTTTTTCCACAGCGCCGCCGCATCCACCTCGCCCGACACCATCGGCTTGTCACCCGTGATCGGGAACTGCTGCTTGTACGGTTTTCCGTCGATCGCCGCCTGCATGAACTCGTCGTCCACCTTGATCGAGACATTCGCCCCCGTCACCTTCCCCTGCTCCAGCTTCGCGTCGATAAAGCGCTCCGCATCCGGATGCTTAATCGATAATGACAGCATCAAAGCCCCCCGTCGTCCGTCCTGCGCCACCTCGCGCGTCGAGTTCGAGTAGCGTTCCATGAACGGCACGATCCCCGTACTGGTCAAAGCCGAGTTCAGCACCGGCGAGCCCGTCGGCCGGATGTGCGACAAGTCGTGCCCCACCCCGCCGCGTCGTTTCATCAGCTGCACCTGCTCCTCGTCGATGCGGATAATCCCGCCGTACGAATCCGCCGGCGTCTCGTGTCCGATCACGAAACAGTTCGAAATCGAGGCGATCTGGAGGTCGTTCCCGATCCCGGTCATCGGCCCGCCCTGCGGCACCGCGTATTTAAAGTGGTCGAGCATCCCGTAGATCTCCTCCTCGCTCATCGGATTGGGATACTTCTCCTCGATCCGCGCCAACTCGCGGGCGATCCGGCGGTGCATCTGCTCCGGCGAACATTCGTAAATCTTGCCGAACGAGTCCTTCAGGGCATACTTGCTGACCCACACCGTCGCCGCCAGCTCGTCGCCGTTGAAGTAGTCGCGCGCGCCGGCCACGGCCTCTTCATAGGAATATTGTTTAAGATCCTGCATGATATGTTTTGGTCTTGAATTTCGGTTTCCGGAGACAAAGGTAAGGCCCTTTCCGCCTGCCGAAATCACAGGGGCCAAAAACTTATTAACATTTAATTAATCGACTGTATATCACCCGATTAATCTTCCACCACCAGACTAACTTTCTCAACCTGACCGCCTAACGGCGGGTCGAGTTTCGAGACCTTCAACCGCAGGGCTCCCACGGCGGGAAACTCTGCCCGCAACGCCTCCACGATCCGCCCGGCGACGTGCTCGAGCAGGTGCGACGGAATCTCCATCTGCCGCCGCACGCTCTGATATACATCCAGGTAGCTGACCGTGGTCGCGAGCTCGTCTGTCCGGGCGGCCTCCGCGCTGTCGACTTCGAACCGCAGGTCTACCCGAAACCGGTTCCCTACTCTCTGCTCTTCTTCGTAATGCCCGTGATAGGCGTAAAACTCCATGTTCTCCAGCTCGATCACTGTCTTTTTCATAGCTTATCTATTTGATTCTTTCCAACAAAACTATCTGTTTTTTGTATGGAATCGGGAGGGTACCGTACCTTTTCTGAAGAAAAGGTACCCAAAAGACTTTCATGATAGCTACGCTACGCCTTACGCTCCGCAGTCCTCATTCTTCGTGATTGCTTTTGGGTCGGGGCAACGGCGCGCTTAATGAGAGTTAAACCCTATGCGCGCCGTTTGCTCCCGGCCCAAAGAAAGCCCGCGAGTTGGGCCGCCGGCAGCGGGAGGATGCGCAAGCATCCGTCTGAAGTTTTTTTGGTTCTTTTTGTTCACAAAAAGAACAGTTCCAGCCGGTCATACACACAAAAACAATATCTTTGTAAGATAGAACAAAGCGAACATTCCTATGGAAAGCACCGACAAGCTGAACTTCATAGAAGAGATCATCGAGCAATCGATCGCCGCAGGCGAGCCCCGCGTCCACACCCGTTTCCCACCCGAGCCCAACGGGTATCTGCACATCGGGCATGCGAAGTCCATCTGTTTGAACTTCGGGATGGCCAGGAAATACGGCGGGAAGTGCAACTTGCGATTCGACGACACCAACCCCGTGAAAGAAGACGTCGAGTACGTCGACTCCATCAAGGAAGACATTCGGTGGCTCGGGTTCGAGTGGGCCGAAGAGCACTACGCCTCCGATTATTTCGAGCAGCTTTATGACTGGGCCGTCGAGTTGATCAAGAAAGGCCTGGCCTACGTCGACGACCAGACCCAGGAAGAGATCAGACAGGGTCGCGGAACCGTAACCCAGCCCGGCGTCGACAGCCCGTACCGGAACCGTAGCGTCGAGGAGAATCTGCGCCTGTTCGCCGAGATGCGCGACGGGAAATACAAAGACGGCGAGAAAGTTTTGCGGGCCAAAATCGACATGGGACATCCCAATATGCTCCTGCGCGACCCGCTGATGTACCGCATCATCCACGCCCATCACCATCGGACAGGCGACAAGTGGTGCATCTACCCGATGTACGACTACGCCCACGGCGAGAGCGACTCCATCGAACGCATCACCCACTCGATTTGTACGCTGGAATTCGACGTCCACCGGCCGCTGTACGACTGGTTCATCGAGCAGCTGGGGATTTTCCCCAGCCACCAGTACGAATTCGCGCGGCTCAACCTGACCAACACCGTGATGAGCAAGCGCAAACTGCTGCAACTCGTCAAAGAAGGATACGTCTCCGGCTGGGACGACCCCCGGATGCCCACCATCTGCGGCCTGCGGCGGCGCGGTTATACGCCGGAATCCATCCGGATGTTCGCCGAAAAGGTGGGAGTGGCCAAGCGCGACAATGTCATCGACCTAGGCTTGCTGGAGTGGTGCGTGCGCGAAGACCTGAACAAGACCGCCTTGCGTCGGATGGCCGTGCTCAACCCCTTGAAAGTCGTGATCACCAACTATCCCGAGGGACAGATCGAACAGATCGAATGCGTCAACAACCCCGAAGACGAATCGGCCGGCCGGCGGAACGTGCCGTTCGGGCGGGAAATCTATATCGAACGCGACGACTTCATGGAAGAGCCCCCCAAGAAATTCTTCCGGCTCAGACCCGGAGGCGAAGTGCGGCTGCGGTACGGCTACCTCATCCGGTGCGACGAGGTCGTGAAAGACCCGGCCACGGGCGAAATCACGGAACTGCGCTGCACCTACGACCCCTTGTCGCTGGGCGGCGGCTCGTCCGACGGGCGGAAAGTCAAGGGGATTATCCACTGGGTATCGGCCGCACATGCGGTACCGGCCGAGGTGCGGCTGTTCGACCGCCTATTCGCCGTCGAAAATCCGGACGAGGTGACGACCGAGGGCGGCTCGTTCCTCGACAACCTCAACCCGGACTCCCTGAAGACCGTACAGGCCTACTGCGAACCGGCGCTGGCGGATGCCGTCCCGGGCGACAAGTTCCAGTTCGAGCGTCTCGGTTACTTCTGCGCCGACAGCGATTCGAAACCGGGCGCCCCGGTTTTCAACCGGACGGTGGGCCTCAAGGACTCTTGGGCCAAGATCGCCGCAAAATAACCGTAGGGTTATTTGTCTGACATTCTTTGTGCCGGACGGAACCGTACCTTTTCTGAAGAAAAGGTACCCAAAAGACTTTTGCAGAGGTCGTCCCACCGGGACGACCACGGGTTCTCTCCGCCTTGTTTCGTTGGGCTGGGATTTTCAGGCGCGGCGCGCGTGGGGTTCTATGCCCATTATTAGCGCGCCCGCCGAAAATCCAGCCCAACCCAATCGGGCAGACACGGCCAGAGCATCCCGTAGGGATGCGCTCTGAAGTTTTTTTGGTTCTTTTTGTTCACAACCGACGCTGCCAG
>NZ_CAQIVA010000052.1:0-12058 GCF_948810725.1 uncultured Rikenella sp. | reverse complement strand
GAAATCATTCAAAGCGTCTTGCGCTTTGAATAAGATTTCCGCCAGCGCGCGGACAGAGAATAGGGGTAGAGGCGGCCAGTTGAAATGCGCCAGCATTTCCCGTCCACGGGACGTGGGGCCTGCCCGGCCCGAGGGCAGTACCCTCCCGTAGGACAGCCGCGCGCCTCGCCTAAAGAAGCGATTCAACTATTTCGGCGGTAGCCGAAATAGAATGAATCGCGCAAGGCGCGCGAAAACGCGGCGGAGCGACAGCGGAGCCGCAGTGAGGCTGACACGGGGCGGAGAACTGGGGCGAGTTTGGGGACGTGCCTATTTTGGGCGGGAAAACCGTAGTCGGTTTTCCCGCTGCGCTAGGCCGAGCATGGGGCTTGGATTTGGGCGGTGCTTGTGCGACCTTTAGGTCGCCGGGCCTGCGCGCTGGGCCTTCGGCCCACCCCCGGAGCGCGCAGCCCGCACCCGACAGAATTGGAGTGGTTTATTAGGGAGGAATTGATTCGGGTCGGACGCCCGGGTGGAACGCAACGAACGTAGTGAGCTTGCAGGCCTACGCCGGGGATGGCTCCGGCCCGCGCGGCTCTATGAGCCGCAGGAGACAGTTTCTAAACGAAGTTGCCATTAAAACGACACAGCACCTGCCCCGTTTATTCCGAGAGGCACCGCAACTGAAAACCGATGGCGCGATAGTGCAGGCCGCTGAGGTGGAGACCTTGCGTGGAAAAGTCCAAACACCGCACCGTGAAGTCGCCTGTCACCGGCGTACACGACCAACTGAACCCATAGTTGCCGACGCCCCTCGTTATACCCTCATAGCCCGCGCGACCGAAGTCGCGGTAGCCCGGGGCGAGCCTCCTCCTAACGCTCCTGTCTCGCTGAGGCAGAGATATATTGTCTTCTCCGGCGCATCGTTCCGAAAAAAAAGCTATTTTTGACCGACAATCCTTTCGGAAAAAACGATATAAATCGAAAACAATATGAAAAGCAAGACTTTTTATCGGGCAGTTTCGGCTGTCGTGTACAGCTCCCTCGCACTGCTGGCCCTTCCCGCGACGGCTCAGGTGAGCGCATTCCCGCAAGGCAACGGAGCCGCCGCTGTCGATGGCTACACCCTGCCGCGGACGGTGGTGACCGCTACCGTCGTGGTCGAACGCGAAGTGATCCTGCGCGGAACTTATGCCAAGTACGCCGCCCAGTATCTCGGTATTTCGGGCGCCGCGATGAACGATAAACAGAACTATCGGATATTGGACGCCTCGTTGGGCTACTACGAAGAGCCCGATCCCGCACAGACCTATGCACTGGATCGTTCCGTCGATGCCCGCAGCCGGGTATTTCACTGGCTCTCCGTTCCGCAGTCCCGGCAGCCGTTGGTGGCCGATGCGAAGTTTCAGGACGCCGCCATGGGGAACAACAACCCGTTTACGGACGTGAGTCTTCAGCCGTTGTACGGCGCGACCGTCGAACAGAACGGCTTGGCCGACGGCGAGAGCTTCGGCGAGCTGCCCGTGAACCGGACTTCGATGGTGGAGAAGAGCACCGAACAGCTGGCGGCCGATGCGGCGAACGCGATTTTCACCCTGCGTAAACGGCGGTTCGATCTGGTGACTGGCGAGATGGGCGAACATGTCTTCGGAGCCGGACTGCCGGCTGCGTTGAAAGAGATCGACCGCCTGGAGGCCGAATACCTCTCGTTGTTCATCGGGAAACGTTATACCCAGCGGATTGTGCGTACCTACTCGGTTTTGCCGTCGGAAAAAGGGACCTCGATCGTGTGTCGTTTCTCGCCGACCAAAGGGCTGGTGCCCGACAGCGATCTGTCGGGTCGGCCGCTGGTGATCGAGATGACGGCCGAAGGGGCCGGAGAGACCGGAAGTGCTTCGCGCGGAACTGTCGGGAGTGCGAAGAAGGGCGGAGCGAATCTGCCGTACCGGATTCCGGCGGTGCAGATCGTCAAGCTGGTCGACGGCACGGATGAGTTGGCGCGGGAGCGGATTCCGATTTTCCAGATGGGGACGTTCGCTTCGGCTCCGGTCATATTTTGATCCCTCTGTGCAGAAACGCGATGGAGATCGATATAGGCGGTCGGCTGTGGTCGGTCGGCCAGGAAAGACCGCGGGTGATGGGAATCGTGAATGCCACGCCGGATTCGTTTTTCGAGGGCAGTCGGCGGCAGAGCGACGATGAAATCGCCCGGGCGGTCGAACAGGCTTTGGACGAAGGGGCAGACATGTTGGATGTGGGCGGCTATTCGTCGCGTCCGGGAGCCGATGAAGTGCCGGAATCAGAGGAGTTCGCCCGGTTGGACCATGCTTTGCGCGTAGTGCGCGAGGTGGCCGGAGCGGATTTCCCGTTGTCGGTCGATACGTTTCGATCGGGGGTGGTGCGGCGGCTTTATGACCGTTACGGGGCGTTCGTGGTGAACGACATTTCGGCGGGCGAGCTCGATCCGCAGATGTTGCGAACGGTCGGGGAGTTGAGGTTGCCTTATATCGCCATGCACATGCGCGGGACGCCGCAGACGATGACGTCACAGACCGACTATCCGGCGGAAGGCGGCGGTGTTTTGGGAGCGGTGTTGCGTTATTTCGTGCAGAAGGTCGCGCAGAGCAGGGAGGCGGGGATTGTGGATTTGATTTTGGATCCGGGTTTCGGCTTTGCGAAGAGTGTGTCGCAGAATTTCGAGTTGTTGAGGCAGATGAATGAACTTTCGGTCTTCGGGTTGCCGATTTTGGCGGGTTTGTCCCGCAAGAGTCTGATATGGCGCACGCTGGGGGTTACTCCGGACGAAGCGTTGAACGGGACGTCGGTGCTGAACGCCGAGGCGTTGCGCCAGGGCGCTGCGATTTTGCGGGTGCACGATGTGCGCGAGGCGGTCGAGACGGTGCGTCTCGTTCGGGCCTGTTCCGGTCGTGCGGAGTGAATGCGGCGGTTTGGGTATTGCAGTGCGTTGTTGGGGTAGAGGCTGCCAGTAAAACGCCCTGTGGGCGCGCCTGCCCGGCGTAAGGGCGGCCTGTCCGGCCTGAGGGCAGTTTCAGGCGGGTCAAAGCTCGATCCGCGCGCGACTGCTGGAGTAGGAAATCATTCAAAGCGTCTTGCGCTTTGAATAAGATTTCCGCCAGCGCGCGGACAGAGAACGGAGGTAGAGGCGGCCAGTGGAAATGCGTGAGCATTTCCCGTCCACGGGACGTGGGGCCCGCGCGGCCTGAGCGCAGTACCCTCAAATCGCGCGCCTCGCCTAAAGGAGCGACAGCGGAGCCGCAGTGAGGCGGACACGGGGCAGTGCTTGGGGCTTTGTTTTGGCCGGGCTTTGGGCGGTGCTTTTGCGACCTTTAGGTCGCCGTCCTCGGCAAGGGCGACGCTTTAGCGGCGCGTGGGGGGCGCGCCGAGGACGAACCCGCAAGATTTGGGCCGAGCTTAGGGCCGCCACTTCGCGATGCTCGTTTTGCCCCCGCTGGCGTGAACAGCTTAAATAAGAAACGAATGGGGCCGTGCTCCTGCGACCCTTCGGGGCGTCCGTCCGCAAAGTCAAATTGAAATAGGGTAGAGTCACTTAATTAGGGTAACTCCAGCCCCTTGCCCACCGCGGGTACGCGGCGTTTATTCCGAGAGGCAACGCAACTGAAAACTGTAGGCACGGCAGTCCGCACCGTCGGAATTGAGACTCCCCGTGCCGAACCCCAAATACACCCCCTTGATGCCGCTTACCGACGATGAATAGCTGAAACCGTTGTTGCCGACATGCATCAGATCGCCCAAACGCCCATTGCCGCCCGCATCGCGGTAGCCCGGGGCGGGATTGGTGAAAAATAGGAATTAAAGTAAAATCGAATAAAAACCGATCATTCATGAAAAAGTTATTTTCCTCCTTCGGATATCTGGTTTGTCTGTTGTGCGGATGGTTGGCCTTTGTGCCCCGGTGCGCGGAAGCACAAGAGAGCGTGGTGGTCGAAAAATACGCCGACAAACCGATCCGGGGCGTGATTATTGCCGGAGCGTTCGACCTACAGCTACAGCAAGCCGACGGCGCTTCGAAGCAAGTGGGAGCTAAAGTCGAAATTCTGCGAGAACTGGAAGACAAATTGGTCTTTGAATATACCGAAGACGGATTCGTCCGGCTGGCCTTCAAGGACGACATGACTAAATACTTCACCGGAAGTAAAAAGAAACCCCAAGCCTGGGTGACCGTTTCGGAACTCGCCTACCTGAACGTTACGGGAGCCTCTACGGTCGTCGGAACCGGTCGGTGCTCCAGCTCGGGTAAACTGCGGCTGACGACTTCCGGAAACGCTTCGGTCAATCTGCTCAGCTGTTCGGCCGGCGAGATCGACATCGAAGCCTCGGGGACGTCGGATTTGAGCGATGTGAAACTCTCGGCGACGGGGCGCACGATGATCGAAACCAGCGGAACGGCGAAAGTGAGAGGCGAATTGCGGACTGCGGAGATGACGCTTCGGATGACAGGCGTGTCGGGCGTGGTGTTGTCGGGTTCGGCTGCCGAAGCCGATTGGAACGTGGGCGGTACTTCGTCAGCCGATTTGGAACGGCTCGAAACCGAACACGTCACCGCCGAAGTGACCGGAATGGGGCAGGTCAAAGCTTGCGTGACCGGAAACGGGACGGCGCAGGTCAGCACGATGGGCTCATTCCGCTACACGGGTGCGGGGCGGATGACCGGCAAAGGCGTCAAACGGCTCGATTGATCGGATTTGCAGTTCCCGATAATAAATCCTATCTTTGCCCCGCGAAAGCGAAAAACAGCACATCAACCTAACGTTAAACAATACGCACAATGAAAGAAGGATTGCACCCGGAAGGGTATCGTATCGTGGCATTCAAGGATATGTCCAACGATCAGGTCTTTTTGTGCCGGTCCGCCGTGAATACGAAAGAGACGATCGAGATCGACGGCGAAACCTATCCCGTCTACAAGATGGAAATCTCCAGCGCGTCGCACCCGTTCTATACCGGGAAGCAGACGCTGGTGGATACCGCAGGACGTGTCGATAAGTTCATGAGCCGGTATCAGAAACACTACGATAAACGGAACGCTAATAAATAGTTTTTTAGCTTGATTTTCCGGTCGGTTCGGAGCCGGTCGATGATAGAGAGCGCTGCTGATTGTTGAAAAACGATCGGCGGCGCTTTTTTTGTGTTTATGTGGAAATGGGGTTGGGGATGAGGTGCTATATTTTGAGTGGACGGAGAATGGGGGTAGAGGCAGCCTTGGGGCCGAGGCTGCCCCTTCCGAGTGCCAGGAGGCACCGCCCGCCCGGCGTAAGGGCAGTACCCTCCTTTAGGACAGGCGCGCGCACAAAGGGTTGGACTGAGGCAGTTTGAGGATGCGTCAGCATCCGTCTAAAGTTTTTCTGGTTCTCTTTGTGAACAAAGAGAACAGTACCCTCAAACTAAACGCGCGCGATCGCTGAAATAGGAAATCATTCAAACGCGAAATACGCGTTTGAATAAGATTTCCGCCAGCGCGCGGACAAAGAACGGTGCGCGAAACCCGTCGCCCGCCCGCCTAAATGGGGATTTCGCTCGTTTTGCGCTAGCAAAATCGAGATGAAATCCCAGCGGGCGACGAAGAAATGCGGCGGAGCGACAGCGGAGCCGCAGTGAGGCGGACACGGGGCGGAGAACTGGGGCGAGCTTTGGGCTATGCTTGTTCTTCAGGCGGGAAAACCGTAGCCGGTTTTCCTGCCGCGTTGGGCTGAGCATGGGGACGAGCTTTGGGCTGGAATTTGGTCCGAGAGCGAGTAGCGCGATTCGTAGAATCGCCGGCCTGTTCGCCCAGCGGCTTTGCCGCTCGGGGGAGTGGGCGACAGGCCGAAGCCGTCAGAAATAAGGTGTTGCTTTTGCGGTTCTTCGAGCCGCCGGGCTTGCGGCGGGGCATCTTCGGTGCCCGGGTCGGACGCCGCAGCTCGAACCCGACAGAATTGGGGCGACGAATGAGGTAGTGCAGTTGCGGCTCTTTGAGCCGTGCAGTTCGCCGCCACCCCACGCGGCGGACTGCAACTCGTCGGAGCTCGTTGCGTTCACCGCTGGCGGCGAATTGCTAAAGCTAAGAGGAATAGCGCGATTCGCAGAATCGCCGTCCTCGGCGAGAGCGACGCCATAGCGGCGCGTGGGGGGCGCGCCGAGGACGAACTTCCCAGAATGGGCGGTGAATTGGGCGTGCTCTTGCGACCCTAAAGGGTCGCCGGCCTCGTCGCCCAAGCCGCGTAGCGGCTTCAGGGGGATGGGCGACAGGCCAAACATGAAAGGATGGGGGGATGGTGCATTCGGCTGGAATTGATTCGGGTCGAAGCCAGCGTGGCCGGAAACGAGCATTGCGATGTTGCAGACCTACGCCTTGGGTGGCTTCGGCCCGCGCGGTTCTTCGAACCGCAGGAGCACGAATAGGGTAGAGGTAGCCCGTCTTAGGGATAGAGGCTGCCATTAAAAGACGCTGTGCGTCCCCGCCGCTTGGGGTGGCTCCGGCCGGGCGGTTCTTCGAACCGCAGGGATGCACTTAAAAACGCAATTAGGAGAAGCTCCAGCCCCTTGCCCACCGCGGGCCCGCACCGTTTATTCCGAGAGGCACCGCAACTGAAAACCGTGAGCGCGGTAATACGAATCGCTAGGATAGAGCCACGTCACACTGAAATTCAAGTGCATGCCATTGGTGCCCCCAAACGTGGAAGCCCAACTGTACCCGTTGCTGCCAACGCGGCTCGGCGCACCCGTATCCCGATGGCGGTAGCCCGGGGCGGGGTACCAGGCGAGCGGAACATCTGTCCGGATTCGCTATCTTTGCCGAAAACGTACGAAAAACCATCCGCATGAAATTTACCTTAGATATCCATTCGTCCACCTGTATCCGGTGCGGGCGCTGCGTCGCGGTCTGCCCGTCGCGGATTTTTACGCAGGCCGAACCGAAAGCCCCTGTCGGGATCGAACGGCCTGAAACCTGTATCGTGTGCGGACATTGCGTAGCCGCTTGTCCGACCGGGGCCGTGACCCATACGGAGTTTCCCGCCGAAAAAGTGCACCCCGTCGACAGGAACGCCCTGCCCACGGCAGAGCAAGTGCTGGAGCTCTGTCGGGCACGGCGCTCGAACCGCGCGCTGACCGACCGTCCTGTGCCGCGCGACCTGTTGGAACAGATCGTGGAGGCCGCTCACCGGGCGCCGACCGCCAGCAACCGACAAGAGGTCTCGTTCATCGTCGTGACCGACCCCGAGAAGTTGAAACAGATCATCCAACTGACCCTCGACACGTTCGACGGCGTGCGGCGAAAATTGGAGAACCCGGTGTTGCGTCCCCTGTTGCGGCGAGTGGTGCCGCAGGTGTATGCCTATTTGCCCGCTTTCCGGCGACTGATCGAAGCGTGGGGGCGAGGCGAAGACCTCGTCTTGCGGGGCGCGCAGGCTGTCGTTTTTATTTGTGCTCCCGCCGATTCGCGTTTCGGAGCGACAGACACCAATTTGGCCTATGAAAACGGGTCGCTGATGGCCGAGAGCTTGGGAGTGAGCCAGATCTATACCGGATTCGTCCTCTCGGCGATGAAGCAGGACCGAAAAGGGAGATTCGCACAGCTGTTGGGGGTGGGGAAAGGACGGAAAGTCTATGCCGGGATGGCGCTCGGGATGCCGAAATTCGCGTTCCCGAATTATATCGACAAAAAACCGGTCGAGGTGCAGTGGTTGGAGGAGCGGTAAGGCGGGTGTATCATATGATCTAAAAACGAAGAGGCGTTCCCGTAGAAGGAACGCCTCTTGCGTATAATCAAGGTCGGAGATTATGCCCGATTGTTCGTCCCGCCGGTATTGTTTCCCCCCGTTCCCTGATTCCGCCGGACATATTTCCGCGGAGCCGCCGCCCCGTTGCCCGTATTATTGCCCGTTCCCGTCCCCGCGCTCATCGCCCCCGTAGTATTCGTTCCGCTATTCCGATTGGTTTTGTTCATCCGGTTGCCGCTCGCGCTCCGCACGCTCGACGTATCGATCCGCGTGTGATCCAGCGTGTCGCTCTCCAACACGATCCGCCCCCGCGACATCAGTCGGATGTCGCCGATCACCCCTTCGTTCGAAGGAAACTCTTTGTTGTATTCGAACGACTTCTGTTTCATATACTTCGCCACACTCGCCGCCGCCGCATCCCGCTCCTCCGACTGCGGCTCGCCGGCCAGCGTCTCCACCATCCGCCGGACATTCGCCCCGTACTGTTTCTGGGCGATATAGCTCTGCGACGAGCTCATCCGTTTCGGATGCGGCGCGAACATCGCCGGCGTCGGTTTCGGATACGGTGCATCCACATCCAGGTCGAAATCCGCGATCATGAACAGATGATCCCACAACATGTGCTGAAAACCCTCGCTGTCCCGCTGCGCCGGATTGACGTTCCCCATCACCGCCACCACCACCTCGGCCTGCCGGTTGCGGAGCTCCCGATCCTCGATCGTCTTCAGATAGGCCACCATTCGTTGGACGTTGCGTCCGTACTCCGAGAGCAGGAGTCTCGATTTTTCTCTGTTCATGTGTGTTGAAAACAAGGCGATACCGTCGCCGGAAAAACACGGGGAGTCGGTCGGAAATTTATTTCCCCGCGGGAATGAAAACAAAGCAAATATAATGCTTAACTTTGGAAATTCGAAAAAAAAGGTTTGCATATGGCTAAAATCCTGGTTATCGACGACGAACGGAGCATCCGCAACATCATCGGCGAGTTGCTGGAGATGGAGGGACATACGGTGAAAACGGCCGAAAACGGAGCGGCCGGATATAAGATGGTGTGCGACGAACCGTTCGAACTGGTGATTTCCGACATCAAGATGCCCGAGATGGACGGCATCGAACTGCTCGACAAGTTGATCGAGACCCATCCGGATCAGACGGTCGTGATGATCTCCGGACACGGAAATATCGACACGGCGGTAGAGTGTATCAAGAAAGGGGCGTTCGACTATATCGAAAAACCGGTCGATATGAACCGGATGCTGGTGACGGTCAAAAACGCGCTGGAGCGCGGGTCGCAGGTCAAGGAGATCAAGACCTTGCGACGCAAGATACATAAAGTGGCGGAAATCGTGGGCGAGTCGCCGGCCATTCAGCGGGTGAAGACCCTGATCGACAAAGTGGCCCCGACCGATGCGAGGGTCTTGATCACGGGGTCGAACGGTACGGGGAAAGAGTTGGTGGCCAGGTGGTTGCACGAAAAGAGCGACCGGGTGAACATGCCGTTCGTCGAGGTGAACTGTGCGGCGATTCCGTCGGAACTGATCGAAAGCGAACTCTTCGGGCATGAGAAAGGGGCGTTTACTTCGGCGATCAAACAGCGCAAGGGAAAATTCGAACAGGCGGACGGCGGGACGATCTTTCTGGACGAGATCGGAGATATGAGTCTGGCGGCGCAGGCCAAGGTACTGCGGGCGTTGCAGGAGCGGAAGATCACACGCGTCGGATCGGACAAGGATATCGACGTGGATGCGCGGGTCTTTGCGGCGACCAACAAGAACCTGACCGAGGAGATTGCGAAGGGAAATTTCCGCGAGGACTTGTACCACCGGCTGAGCGTGATTCTGATCCACGTGCCGAAACTGGTCGATCGACGGGAGGATATTCCGTTGCTGGTCGAGCATTTTATCCGGAACATCTGTGCGGAGAAGGGAAAGCCCAAAAGCACGATTACGGCGGAGGCGATGGAGGCTTTGGTGGGGATGCCGTGGACGGGGAATATCCGCGAGTTGCACAATGCGGTCGAGCGGCTGTTGATTCTGAGCGGGGCGGAGATTACGCTGGACGACGTGAAACTCAATGTGATGCAGGCCAATGGGGAGTAAGGATTCGAATCGGCGTGCGTGCGGTGGCGAACAGGCGCCTCGGGTGGGGATTTACGGCGTGACGAACGTCGGGAAGAGCAGCCTGCTGAACCGGATTACCGGTCAGCAGGCTGCCGTGGTTTCGCCCGTAGCGGGAACCACGACCGATCCGGTGCGCCGGGTTTTCGAGGTGACGGGCTACGGGCCGGTGATCTTTATCGATACGGCGGGGATCGATGACGAGGGGTCGGAAGTGGGGCGGTTGCGGGTGGCGAAGACGTGGCAGACGCTTTCGGAGGTGGATTTGGCGGTGGTCTTGCTGGCGGACGCTCGTCCGTCGGGGGCGGAGCGGCGGTTGCTCGATCGGATTCGGGCGAACGATGTGCCGTATTTGCTTTTGCTTTCCCGTGCCGCGGATTTGTCGGCGGAGGAGGTGCTTCAGCGGATTTGCGCTGCGATTCCGGGCGAGGCGGATGCAATGCCGCCGTTTTTCGGCGAGCGGGCGATTGTGGCGGGAGAGGTGATTCTTCTGGTTTGTCCGATCGACGCGGGAGCGCCGGCGGGACGGTTGATTTTGCCTCAGGTACAGGCGTTGCGGGCGGCGTTGGAGCTGGGGGCGGTGGCGATCGTCGTGCAGCCGGAACAGTTGGGAGAGGCGTTGCGGCTCCATGCTCCGAGGCTGGTGGTGACGGACAGTCAGGCGTTTCGGGAGGTGACGACGCTGGTGCGGGAGCGGTGTCCGGAGGCGGAGGTGACGTCGTTCAGCGTATTGCTGGCGGAGCAGAAGGGAGATGCGGCGGTCTACGGGGCAGGTCTGGCGGCGGTGGACGGTTTGAAGGCGGGAGACCGGGTGTTGGTTATCGAGAATTGTTCTCATCAGGTGACCTGCGACGATATCGGTCGGACAAAGATTCCGGGGTGGTTGCGGGCGTATACGGGGATTGAGTCGCTGGAGTTTACGTTTGTGAGCGGTCGCGATCCGCTGCCGGAGTCGCTGTCTGATTATGCGCTGGCGGTGCAGTGCGGGGGGTGTGTGGCGACGCGGCGAATGGTGCAGGCTCGGATCCGGGCGGCGGTTCGTAGCGGGGTGCCGATTACGAATTACGGCATGTTGATCCGCAAATTGCGTGGCGTCTCGTTTTAGGCAGGTCAAAACTCCTTCGCGTTTTGCGTGCGGATAGGGAGCTGGGCGAGGCTGCCGCGCGTTTGGGGTAGAGGCTACCAGTGGAAATGCGTAAGCATTTCCCGTCCTGCCGGGGTCACCCGGCCGCTGCCCGCGCAGGGCAGTTTCAGGCGGGGCAAAGCTCGACCCGCGCGCGACTGCTGGAGAAGGAAATCATTCAAACGCGTGTTTCGCGTTTGAATAAGATTTCCGCCAGCGCGCGGAACAGAGAATGGGGTCATCGGCAGTTTGAGGATGCGCCAGCATCCGTCTAAAGTTTGGCTACACCTTCCTCCTGGCACCTCGGCCATTCAAACAAGTTTGATGGCTCTCGGTTGCTGCGTCGGTTCTTTGGTTCTTTCTGTTCACAGAAAGAACAGTCCCCTCAAACCCATCGCGCGCCGCCTAAAGAAGCGATTCAACTATTTCGGCTCACCGCCGAAATAGTTGAATCGCGCAGGGCGCGCGAAAAAGCGGCGGAGCGATAGCGGAGCCGCAGTGAGGCGGACACGGGGCGGAGAATTGGGCTGTGCCTGTTCTTCGGGCGCGAAAACCGGCTACGGTTTTCGCGCCGCGCTGGGCTGAGCAGGCGGCTGTGGGTTGGGCGGTGCTTTGGGCTCTGCTGTTGGCCGGGCATTTGGCCGAGCTTCTGCGGCTCGCAGAGCCGCGCAGTTCGCCGCCATCCCCGGCGGCGGGCTGCAACTCGTCGGAGCTCGTTGCATTCACCGCTAGCGGCGAACAGCTTTAACCAAGACAAATAGCGCGATTCCGTGAGGAATCGCCATCCTCGGCAAGATCGACGCATTAGCGGCGCGGGGGGCGCGCCGAGGACGAATCCGGCAGCCTTGGGCGGTGAATGGTGTTGTTTTTGCGCCCCGCAGGGGCGCGCGGGCCGAAGCCTTCGGCCGCGGAGGCCCGCAACTCGCTATGCTCGTTTTAGGCCCCGCAGGCTTCGGCCGCCAAGATCGAACTAAAGTAGGGTAGAGACTGGCAGGTATTGGGGTAGTTTTAGGGTAGAGGCGGCCAGTAGAACGCCTTTTGGGCGCGTTTATTCCGAGAGGCAACGCAGCTGAAGACCGCCGGCACGTGGATCCGGATAG
>NZ_CAQIVA010000051.1:0-12271 GCF_948810725.1 uncultured Rikenella sp. | reverse complement strand
GCAGGGATGCGCTCTGAAGTTTTTTTGGTTCTTTTTGTTCACAAAAAGAACAGTACCAGCCGGTATAAGAACCATGTGCAGATAAGGAATTGTTTTACGAAAAAGGAATGTCAGGTCACCTTCGGTATTGGCAGCATATTGTCAATAAGATCCCCAAACTGTTGTTTTTGCTCGTCGTGCTTTATGCCCTGAGCGAGAACCGGGACGCCGTGTTCGGTCGTCAGGAGAGGGAAGTGGTGGCCCCCGAGGCTCCGACCCGTTTCGACTCGACCCTTGTCGCCCGGTTTTTCGAACACCCCGTTGCATTGACCACCGACGACTCGGTGATGTACGAAGTGCGAACAGCCGAAGAGCCCCATGCCTTGTCCGGCTACCTGATCGCCGGGCGGCAGGAGCATAATACGACTCGGGGATTCGGCGGGCCGGTCTCTGTGGTGATTTTTTTGGACAGAGAGATGATTATCCGGGGCGTGAGGATGTTGCCTAATAACGAGACCCCGCGTTTCGTGCGGCGGCTGGCCGAAGCCCGATTTTTGGAGCAGTGGAACGGGCGCCATCTGTATGATCGGATTCCCGACGTAGACGCTTTGTCGGGGGCTACCCATACCTCGCAGGCCGTGATTGCCGATGTGAATAAGACCCTGGCCGCGTTGCTCCGGCGGGAACTGAAAAACCGGTCGTGGGACTTCGTGACCAACTATCTGGGAGAGTTTGCCGTGCTGTTCGTGACCATCATGTCGCTGGCCTGCTTTCTGTCGCCCGAGACGACGCGGAAAATCAGAATCCCGTTGCTGGTGCTTTCGGTGGCCGTGCTGGGGATTTGGCAGGGAGCTTTCGTGTCGTTGAGCTTGTTGTACAACTGGCTGCTTTTCGACGCCTCCTCCATTGCGCGGTTCGGGACGCTCGCGGTCGTGCTGACGGCGGTATTGATACCGCTGTTTACCAACCGGGATTTTTATTGCGCCTATCTGTGTCCTTTCGGTGCGGCGCAGGAGTTGGTGGGAAAGCTTTGGCCCGGGAAACGACCGATTCCGAAACCGGTCTTGAAGGGAGCGCGGTGGGGCCGACGTTTGCTGTTGGCGGCTATCGTCGGATTGTTGATCCTCCGGCCGCGGTTCGAACTGGCCGATATCGAGCCGTTCACGGCTTTTTTGATCCGAGCGGCGGCTACTTCGTCGATCGTATTGGCCGGAATCGGGCTCGGGGCGTCGCTCTTTTTCCACCGTCCGTGGTGTCGGGTGGTGTGTCCGACGGGCGAATTGCTCGCTATTTTGCGTCGCCGGCTACGGTATCCGAAGCTCCGAGAGTGGCGGCGGGACGATGAGTCGGAGGATCGAACCGTATAAAAGTTCAAGAAAGAAAAAGAGCGTGGGGCGAAGAAATCCTCTTCGCCCCACGCTCTTTGAATGAATAAGGAGGAGCCTACGACAACTTCCGCGCCACTTCCACCTGCTCGTACCCCTCGATAATATCCCCCACCTTGATGTCGTTGTAGTTCTCGATGTTCAAACCGCACTCCATGTTCGGCCCGACCTCCTTGACATCGTCCTTGAACCGCTTGAGCGAACCCAGTTTGCCGGTGTAGACCACAATCCCGTCGCGAATCACCCGTATCAAGGTATTCCGCGTAATCTTTCCTTCCCGCACCAGACACCCTGCGACAGTCCCGACTTTCGTAATCTTGAAGACTTCCATGACTTCCACCGAGCAGACGATCTCTTCTCGGGTCTCCGGCGCCAGCATCCCCTCGATCGCATCCTTGATCTCGTTGATGGCGTCGTAGATGATGGAGTAGAGGCGAATCTCGATCTCCTCCTTCTCGGCCAGCTTCCGTGCCGATGCCGAAGGACGCACCTGGAACCCGATAATCACGGCGTTCGAAGCCGCAGCCAGCAAAATATCGCTCTCCGAAATCGGCCCCACAGCTTTGTGGATCACGTTCACCTGTACCTCCTCGGTCGAAAGTTTCACCAACGAGTCGGTCAGCGCCTCGATCGAGCCGTCCACGTCCCCCTTGATAATGACGTTCAACTCCTTGAAGTTCCCTACCGCAATGCGTCGTCCGATCTCGTCCAGCGTAATATGCTTCTGTGTCCTGAGGCCCTGCATCCGCTGCAACTGTTCACGTTTGTTGGCGATCTCGCGCGCAGCTTTGTCGTCTTCCATGACGTTGAAGTTGTCGCCCGCCTGCGGAGCGCCGTTGAGACCCAACACTAAGACCGGTGTCGCCGGCCCCGCTTCGGTCACTTTCTGTCCCCGTTCGTTGAACATGGCTTTGACTCTCCCCGAGTATGTCCCCGAGAGCATCACGTCCCCGATGCGCAACGTCCCGGCGCTCACCAGCACGGTCGCGACGTATCCCCGTCCCTTGTCGAGCGACGATTCGACGACCGTCCCCGAAGCCCGCCGGTTCGGATTGGCTTTCAGGTCGAGCAGTTCCGCCTCCAGCAAGACCTTCTCCAACAATTTGTCGACATTGATCCCTTTCTTTGCCGCCACGTCCTGAGACTGGTACTTCCCGCCCCACTCTTCGACGAGGTAGTTCATGTTGGCCAGCTCTTCCTTGATCTTTTCCGGATTGGCGTTCGGTTTGTCGATCTTGTTGATGGCAAATACGATAGGTACCCCTGCCGCCTGCGCGTGGTTGATCGCTTCGATCGTCTGTGGCATGACGCTGTCGTCCGCGGCGATGATAATGATGGCCACGTCCGTCACCTTCGCCCCCCGGGCACGCATCGCGGTAAACGCCTCGTGCCCCGGCGTATCGAGGAAGGTGATCCGCCGTCCGTCTTCCATCTTCACGCTGTATGCCCCGATATGCTGGGTAATCCCCCCTGCTTCGCCCTCGATCACGTTGGTTTTCCGGATGTAGTCCAAAAGCGACGTCTTCCCGTGGTCGACGTGCCCCATGACCGTGACGATCGGCGGCCGCGGCAGCAAGTCTTCCGGTTTATCCTCCTCTTCAACAATGGCTTCCTGGATATCCACCGTCACGAATTCGACCTTGTAGCCGAACTCTTCGGCCACGATCACCAAAGCCTCGGCATCCAGCCGCTGGTTGATCGAGACCATCAGCCCGAGGTTCATACAAGCGGTGATGACATCCGTCACCGAAACGTCCATCATCGTCGCCAGCTCGCTCACGGTTACGAATTCCGTCACCTTGAGGATCGATTTTTCGCGTTCCTGCTGCTCCATCTCTTCGGCCATCCGTCCGTGGATCGCCTCGCGCTTATCGCGCCGATACTTCGCACTCTTGCTCCCCTTGCCTTTGCTGGTGAGCCGCGCCAAGGTCTCTTTGATCTGCTTCTGTACGTCTTCGTCGCTCACCTCCTGCCGCACTACAGGCTGCTTGCCGCCCCGGCCTTTCCGCCCGCCGCCGGCATTCGCATTCCCGCCGAACCGTCCGCCGGCATTATTCCCTCCACGACCACCGTTGGCTCCCTGTCCATGCACCGTCGCCGGACGCGAAGTCCCCGGGGTATTCGCCACGTCGACTTTCCCTTTCTTGATCCGGTTGCGTTTCCCGCCGCGTCCCCGCTCATAGGTGGTCGGCAGTTCGATCTTTCCGACGATCTTCGGCCCGGCCAGACGATTGGCATCGTCATTGGCACGGAATACTTCCGGCTCTTTCTTCTCTTCGTTCGTCGTGGGTTTTACGTCAGGGGTCGGTGCGACCGGTGTCTCGACCTGTGTTTGTACCAGTTTCGGCTCCGGTGAAACCGGAGCGGCCGGCGTCTTCGCCGCCTCCGCTTTAACAACGGGCACCGGTTCCGGCTCCGGCTGTTTCACTGCCGGTGTTTCAACCGCAGCAGTAGCCGCCGGCGCTTCATTTTTCGCCGGTGCCGCCGCTTTTTTCTTCGGCCCGCTCAGGTCGAGTTTCCCGACCACTTTCGGCCCGCTCAAAGTCTCGACCGGCGTGGCGAAGACCGTAGCTCCCGTGTTTTTCTTCTTGGTCTCCGTGCCGACAGATTCGTCTCCCGCTGCGGCAGTCGTGTCGGGCGCAGCATTGTCGTGCAGCGATACGCTCTCGCGCACGGGTTTGATTTTCTCGCGAATGTCGATTTTCTGCACGCTCTTCCCTCCGAATTCGTTCCGCACGAGTTCGACGGCTTTCGGATCGAGAATGGTGCTGGGCCCGTGTTCCACCTTGAATCCTTTCTTTTCCAGAAATTCCACGATGGTTCCCTGCCCCACGTTATACTCGCGTGCGACGCCGCTCAATCTGACTTTTGTCTGGTTCTCTGCTGCCATGTATCTGTCTTTCCTCTTTTTGATGTGCACCGGCTTGTCGGCCCGGCTGCCTTAAATCCGTTGTTCTGTCCGTCCGCCTCGGTGCGTGCGAAATCCCGCTCGACTCGAAGAAGGGGAGGGGATTACTCGAATTCGCTCCGCAAAATCCGGAGTACTTCCTGAATGGTCTCCATTTCGAGGTCGGTTCGCTTGGCCAGGTCTTCCGCGTTCTGTGCCAGCACCCGTTTAGCGGTGTCGAGGCCGATCTTCTTGAACTGGTCGATGATCCAGGGTTCGATTTCGTCGGTGAATTCGGCCAGGTCGACGTCTTCTTCATCCTCCTCGCTGGTTTCGCGATAGACGTCGATGTCGTATCCCGTCAGCATGCTGGCCAACCGGATATTCAGGCCGCCTTTCCCGATAGCGAGCGAAATTTCGCTCGGTTTGAGGTGTACTTCCGCCGTCTTGGTCTCCTCGTTGATGTCGATCGAGAGCACTTTCGCCGGATTCAGCGCGCGCTGGATCATCAGGCTCGGATTAGCGGTGTAGCTCACCACGTCGATGTTCTCGTTCCGCAACTCTTTGACGATCCCGTAGATTCTCGATCCCTTGACCCCCACGCAAGCGCCCACCGGGTCGATCCGTTCGTCATACGATTCCACCGCCACCTTGGCCCGCTCGCCCGGAATCCGCACGATTTTCTTGATGGTGATCAAACCGTCGAAGATTTCCGGCACTTCGAGTTCGAACAACCGTTCGAGGAACTCCGGCGCCGTCCGCGACAGAATGATTTTCGGGCTGTTATTGATCATCTCGACTTTCGAGACAATGGCCCGAATCGTATCCCCTTTGCGGAAGAAGTCGCTCGGGATCTGTTCCGCCTTGGGCAGCAACAGTTCGTTGTCTTCGTCATCGAGCACCAGGATTTCGCGTTTCCAAACCTGATACACCTCGCCGGTAATGATCTCGCCCACCCGCTCCGTATATTTCTGGAACAAATTGGCTTTCTCCAAATCCGTAATCCGCGAAGCGAGGTTCTGCCGAATCGCGAGGACGCTGCGCCGTCCGAAGTCCGAGAATTTGACTTCGGTAGCCACCTCTTCCCCCACTTCATACGTCGGGTCGATCTTCCGGGCATCGGTCAGGCTGATCTGGGTGTTTTCGTCCAGCACGTCGCCGTCTTCCATCACCAGCCGATTCCGCCAGATTTCGAAGTCGCCGCTTTCGGTGTTGATGATGATGTCGAAGTTTTCGTCCGATCCGTAGGTCTTGACGAGCATGTTCCGGAAGACGTCTTCCAGCACGCTCACCATGGTGGCCCGGTCGATATTCTTGAGTTCCTTGAATTCGGCGAATGTGTTAATCAGATTTATCGTTTCCATCGCTCTTGTCTGCGTCCGCGCCGCGGTTCGGCGGGATATTTAGGTTGTTTTTGAATGCTTGATCGTTATTTGAAGTCGAAGTGCTCGCTCACGGCTTTCGTATCTGCCAATCGGATCTGTTCGCGGTGTTCGACGTCGGTTTTCCGTTTCTTCCCCGGCACGAGCTCTTTCACGGTATAAGCCACTTCGATCGCCGTCGGAGCATCCGCCCCATCATCCGAGGAGTCGTAGCCGATGCCGCACAAAACCGCGCCCGTCAGTTTTTTCCCGTCTTTGAAAAGCACATCCACGCGCGGCAAATCGCCTCCATCCTTTAAAGATGCCTGCCGGATGAGTTTCTGGTATTGCCGTCCCAGTTTCAGCGGCTGTCCCAGCCCTGCCGACATGACGGTGAGCTGGCAGTCCCATCCTTCGCCGTATTCCGCCTCCAGCCGGGCCGTCACCTCCCGGTTCAGTAACGCGCAGTCGTCGATCCCGACCCCCCGCATCCGTCCCTCGTCATCCGCCCCGTCGCAATCGATCGTCATGGTGATTTCGTCGATCCCTCCCGCACTGTTCTCCCGACACGCGAGTTCGACGATGAAAAATCCCCGCTCTCCCCAAGCAGAACCCTCCCCCTCGATGGTCGAGCGAATCAGTTCCCGTATAGCTGTCCAGGTATCCGTCATTTTCGTTTCGTCCCGCATAATAAACAGAAAACGGAGGTCGAACACCCCCGTTTCCGAAATCTCACCTATGAGCAAAACGCTCGTAACGATGCAAATGTAAGCAATATTATGCGTTCAAACAAATTAAGTCGGCAAAAAAGCTACTCTTCGTCCTGATCTTTCATCCGCGGCTGGTACGGTTTGATAACGCCCCGCTTCGACCCCGCAAAGAAGTTCAGCATCTCTTTCCGCGCCTCCGAATCGGGCAGCTGCTCTTCCAGCAACCCGCACGCTTTTCCATACGAATACCCGTTCTGGAACATGATCCGGCAGATGTTCATAATCTCCTCGATCTGTCCGGCGTCGAATCCCCGCCGCCGCAGTCCGATGGTGTTGACCCCCACGTACGACGCCGGATAGTGCGCCGCCTTGATGAACGGCGGAATGTCCTTGCCGACCATCGTCCCGCCGCTGGTCATGGCGTGTTTCCCGACGCGACAGAACTGGTGGATCGCCGTATGCCCTCCCAGAATCACCCAGTCGTCCAGTTCGACCTCTCCCGCCAGCGAGACGTTGTTGGCCAGAATGCAATGATCGCCCACCACGCAGTCGTGTCCCACATGCGCGTAAGCCATGATCAGCGTATCGCTCCCCACGATCGTCGTATTCTTCGCTGCCGTTCCCCGATTGACCGTAGCGCATTCGCGGATCATCGTCCTGTCGCCGATAACGGCGGTGGTCTCCTCTCCCCTGAACTTGAGGTCCTGCGGAATTCCGGCAATCACCGCCCCGCTGAAGATCCGGCAGTCGCGACCGATCACCGCTCCGTCGTTAATCACCGCGTTCGGCCCGATCCACGTGCCGTCCCCGATGGTCACCTTGCCGGCGATGTATGCAAAAGGTTCCACGGTCACATTGTTGCCCAGTTTCGCGTCCGGGTGGACGTAGGCGAGAGGATGTATCATATTCGAAAAGCGTGTCTGAGATTATTTGTTTTTGGTCACGAGTGCCATGAGTTGCGCCTCGGTCGCCAGCGACCCCCGCACGTATGCCCGTGCGTCCATCTTGACGATTCCGCGCCGGATCGGCTCCGAGAGCCGCAGCTCGAACTGGAGCGTATCCCCCGGCACCACTTTTTGCCGGTATTTCACTCCGTCGATCGTCATGAAGTAGGTCGAGTAATTTTCCGGATCCGGCACCGTGCTCAAGGCCAGAATCCCGCCGCACTGGGCCATCGCTTCGACGATCAAAACCCCCGGCATCACCGGTTCGTCCGGGAAGTGCCCTACGAAGAACGGTTCGTTCATCGTCACGTTCTTGATCCCCACCACCGACTCTTCGGTGATGTGGATGATTTTGTCCACCAACAGGAACGGCGGCCGGTGCGGCAACATCGCTTTGATCTGATTGATGTCGTACAGCGGCTCGATGTTCGGGTTGTATTTGAAGGTCGGTTTATCTGCGTCGCGTTTGATGTGTTTCCGCAGCAGTTTGGCGAACTCCGTATTGGCTTTGTGTCCCGGCCGCGTGGCGAAGATCCGCCCCTTGAGCCTCATCCCCACCAATGCCAGGTCGCCCAGCAGATCCAGCAGTTTGTGACGGGCGATTTCGTTGTCGAAGTGCAGGTCGAGGTTGTTGAGATACCCCTGCCGATCCGCCGAAATCCCCTCGCGTCCGAACAGTTTGCCGATCTGCGCCGCCTTGTCCGCCGAAACGGGTTGCTCGACGATGACGATGGCGTTGTCCAAATCCCCTCCGCGAATCAGATTGTTCTGAATCAGCGGTTCGATTTCGTGCAGGAAAACGAATGTCCGGCTCGGCGCCACCACTTCCGCAAAGTCTTCGCTTTCAGCAAACACGGCGTATTGCTGTCCCACCACTTTGGAGCCGAAATCGACGTTCACCACCGCCGAAAATGTATCGTCCGGGTAAGCGATAATCTCTGTCGTATTATTCTCTCCGGAGCTGAGGACGGTTTTTTCCGAAATTTCGTAGTATTTCCGGTTTTGTGCCTGTTCCACGATCCCCGCCTGGCGAATGAGTTTCACCCACGGCATCGCCGAACCGTCAGCGATCGGCACCTCGCCGCCGTCCACCTCCACCAGGGCGTTGTCCACGCCGCATCCCCACAAAGCCGCCATCAGGTGTTCGACCGTCGAAACGGTCGCTTCGCCCTTCTTCAACACCGTGCTGCGCGAAGTCTGGGCCACGTTTTCCGCCACCGCGTCGATCGTCGGCCGCCCGTCGAGGTCCGTCCGGCAGAATTTGATTCCGTGTCCTTCCGCCGCCGGCAGTATTGTCAGGTTTACGGTCGCGCCCGTATGCAATCCTTTGCCGGAGAAAGAGCAGGCTCCCGCGAGCGTTTGTTGTTTTTCCGTCATCGTTTTCGGTTCGTTTATTGCGGGCAAAGATAGAAAAATTCTCGTATATTCTACTTGTCGGTCTGTCGTTCGCCCGGCGGTTCGCCGCTTTGTCGAAAATGATTAACTTTGTCGTTCAAATGGCTACACCTCCAAACAGACACCCGGCCGATCGGGCCGGTCGCACTGCGCGCGCGACGGCTCCGCAGCGCTCTTCTCAGGCGACGAAACGGGGGCCGGGAACGGTTCCTCCCGCTCCGCCGCGTCGGGTTCCGCCCGGCGGCGGACGGCGCGAGCGGATGGCGCTGCCGTTCGATCCGCGTCGGCGCAGGACGGATGCGGGCGAATGGGTCTATCGTCACCGGGTCGGACTGCTGGTGACGGTGGTGCTCTATCTGATTGCGGCCATCCTGTTCGTCTCCTATAAAATCATCGTGCTCGAAAATCCGACGACTACGATGTATATCGACCTGGTCGATCCGAACGAGCCGGAGGAACCTAAACCGGAATTGGAAGAGCCGAAACCGGAGCCGATTCGTCGGTTGGAGGCGAATTACGAACCGGTTTCGAATCGCATATCGGATCAGAATGCGAAGATGGACGCTTCGTTGCGGGATGACCGGGGGACGCGGGTGGATCAGTTGATGGAGGAGGCGGAGCGGGTACAGCGGGAGTTGGAGGCGGGTCAGCAGGCTTTCCGGTCGGGGATGGACGAGTTGGCCGAGATGTCGAAACGGAGCCGGATGCCGAAATCCTCTTCGTCGCAGGTCAAGCTGGAGGGCGGGTCTGAACGGAAGACGGTGAAGGTGCAGGGGAATGTGACGGTGTCGTACAATTTGGCGGGTCGGTATGCGACTTATCTGCATGTGCCGGCTTATCAGTGTCGCGAAGGGGGGACGGTGGTGGTCGGGATTACGGTGAACCGGGAGGGCGAGGTGACGAGTGCTGCGGTGGAGCAGGCTTCGCCGGGAGATTGCATCGCGGAACGGGCGGTGCAGGCGGCTCGGGCATCGCGATTCAATGCGGATGCCAGTGCGGCGGATCGGCAGCGGGGGACGATTACTTATGTCTTCGTCGCGCAGTAGATTTGGTTGTGGCCGGGCCGAGGTCTTGTGCATGCGGGTATACCCGGCCAAAGCATCCCGTAGGGATGCGCTCTAAAGTTTGGCTTCGCCTTCCTCCTCGCCGCTCGGCAATTTGCAAACTATGTTTGCATTGCTCTCGCTGGCAGCGTCGGTTTTCTGGTTCTCGCTAACTGCGCTGCGCTTGTTTTCCTCCTCGCCGCTTACCATAGTCCGTAAACGGCCTTTGGATTCGCTGGCAGCGTCGGTTGTTCACAAAGAGAATAGTTCTCTCCTGTCGGACAGAAGCGCGCCACGCCTAAAGGAGCGATTCAACTATTTCGGCGGTAGCCGAATATAGATGAATCGCGCAAGGCGCGCGAAAACCCCAACCTCGCCCCTAAATCCGTCGCCCGCCCGCTTAAATGGCATATTCTGCCGGTTGGCACTTGGCCAATCCGGCAAGAATTGCCGCGGGCGACGGCAGTGGCGGAGCGACAGCGGAGCCGCAGTAAGGCGGACACGGGGCGGAGAGCTGGGGCGAGCTTTAGGCCGTGCTTGGTCTTCAAGCGGTGCTTTTGCGACCTTTAGGTCGCCGTCCTCGGCGAGAGCGACGCAATAGCGGCGCGTGGGGGGGCGCGCCGAGGACGAACCTCATAGCAAAGAGGCCGTGCTCTTGCGACCCGTAGGATCGCCGAGCTTGCGCGCTGGGCCTTTGGCCCATCCCCGGAGCGCGCAGCCCGAATCCCAAGAACGAATGGGCCTTGCTCTTGCGGTTCTTCGAACCGCGCGGGCCGGAGCCACCCCAGGCGTAGGGCCGCAACTCGCGATGCTCGTTCGGCCCCCGCTGGCTCCGACCACCCCAATGGGATCACATGTTGCGGCACCTAACTATATAGGGTAACTCCAGCCATTGCCCACTGCGGGTGTACACCTCCGTTTATTCCGAGAGGCACCGCAACTGAAGACCGTAGGCGCGGCTGCTCGCGTAGCTGGGATTGAGGTACGTCACGTAGAAATCCAAGTACACCCCATTGATTCCGTTCACAAACGACGAATAACTGAACCCGTGACTGCCGACGTAGCTCAGCCCGCCATCGGCTCTCTCGCGGAAGCCCGGGGCGTGCCGCGCGGTTCAGCGACCCGCAAAATTTGAAAAGGAAAACAGGCCCAAGCCCGGGTTCTAAGTCCCCAATCGGTTCCGTCAAGAGCTCTCTTGCTCCGTTTATTCCGAGAGGCACCGCAACTGAAAAGCGTAGTCGCGATAGCCCTTATTGCAAGGCCGGAGCCATGTCGTGTGGAAATTCAAATGCGCGCCTTGCGTCTCATCGGGCGCCGAAGACCAACTGTAGCCCCCGTAAGCGACATAGCGCAGTCGGCCCATCTCTTTCTCATTGCCTGAAGCGCGGAAGCCCGGGGCGCGGACGAACCTCCGGAGCCCGCCCGCTCATTCCGACATAATCCCAAAATACGATTTTATACTTATCCCCCCTTCGGACTCCCGAACAGAAAAAAGCGTACCTTTGACGCGATTTTTTATCCGTCTCATTCTAAAATCGACATACAGTGGATATTTTCGAACGAATCAAAAAGGATGCGGGTGGGCCCATCGGCCAGTACCAGAAACTGAGCCACGGCTACTACTCTTTCCCGAAACTCGAAGGGCCCATCGGCCCGCGGATGGTCTTCCGCGGCAAGATGATGCTCAACTGGAGCCTCAACAACTACCTCGGGCTGGCCAACCACCCCGAAGTGATGGCCGCCGACGCCGAAGCCGCACGCGAATTCGGGATGGCCGCTCCGATGGGCGCCCGGATGATGAGCGGGCAGACCAAATACCACGAAGAACTCGAACGGCGGCTGGCCGCTTTCGTCGGCAAACCCGACGCCTTCCTGCTCAACTTCGGTTACCAGGGAATGGTCTCGATCATCGACTGTCTGGCTACGGCTAAGGACGTGATCGTTTACGACTCCGAAGCGCACGCCTGTATTATCGACGGCCTCCTGATCCATAAAGCAAAGGGCGGGAAGCGGTTCGTGTACCACCATAACGACATGGAAAAGTGCCGGTTGATGCTCGGTCGGGCGACCAAGCTGGCGCAACAGCAGGGCGGTGGCGTGTTGCTGATTACCGAAGGCGTTTTTGGGATGAAAGGCGACCTGGGCAAACTGGACGAGATCGTCGCCATGAAGAAAGATTTCGACTTCCGGATCCTGGTCGACGATGCGCACGGGCTGGGAACCATGGGGAAAACCGGAGCCGGGACGCCGGAACACTTCGGCGTGTCGGATCAGATTGACGTCCAATTCGGTACCTTCGCCAAATCGTTTGCCGGCATCGGAGCTTTCGTGGCGTCGGATCCGGATATCGTCAATTTCCTGCGCTACAACATGCGGTCGCAGCTCTACGCCAAATCGCTGCCGATGCCGATGGTCAAGGGGGCGATGAAACGTCTCGACCTGATTCAGGAGCATCCGGAATACCGCGAAAAACTGTGGACCATCGTGCGGGCGTTGCAGAAAGGATTCGTAGACGCCGGGTTCGATATCGGGGTGACGCAGTCGCCGGTGACGCCGGTCTATATGAA
>NZ_CAQIVA010000050.1:0-13003 GCF_948810725.1 uncultured Rikenella sp. | reverse complement strand
GCGGCGGAGCGACAGCGGAGCCGCAGTGAGGCGGACACGGGGCGGAGAACTGGGTTCTGCTTTGGGCTGTGTTGTTCTTTGGACTCGAAAACCGTAATCGGTTTTCGAGCCGTGCCGCGCCGAGCATGGGGTTTGGATTTGGGCAGTGCTTTTTGCCGGGCTTTGGGCCGAGAGCGAGTAGCGCGATTCGCAGAATCGCCGGCCTTGTCGCCCAGGCGCGGAGCGCCTCGGGGGGGATGGGCGACAGGCCGAACACAACAGATTTAGGTTGTGAATTGGTCAGTGAGTTAGGCTGAATGCTTGCGACCTGAAAGGTCGCGCGGGCCGCCGCCACCCCACGCGGCGGACTGCAACTCGTCGGAGCTCGTTGCATTCACCGCTGGCGGCGAACTTTTGCAAATAGGGCGAGGACGAACCCGATAGACTGGGCGGTGAATGGGCTGAGTTTCTGCGGCTCGTAGAGCCGCGCGGGCCGAAGCCTCCGACCGCGGAGGCCCGCAACTGACGTTGCTTTGGGCCCCGCAGGCTTCAACCCGCTAAGGCAATTGTATTTTTGCAAGCTCGGTTGCGTTCCTGCTGGCGGCGAACTGCTTAAGCAAAGAGTACGCCCCCCGTTTATTCTGAGAGGCAACGCAACTGAAAACCGCAAGCGCGGCGGCTCGCGCTGTTGGGAGTGAGCCACGTGGCGCCGAAACTCAAGTACAGTCCATCAGTACCGCTGACCGTGGAAGCCCAGCTGTAACCGTTACCGCCGACGCCCCCAAACGCCCCCTCGCCGTAGCCGCGGTTGCCCGGGGCGGGGCTGCAGGAACTCCGACACAGTCGCCCGGACAAGACTTGATGAGGTCAGGCGTTTTTATACCCCAATGACCGCCTTGCGCGGTTCTATCCAGAAGAACGAAAATAATGGCAACACAGGAATACATACGGAAGATCGAAGTGCGCGGGTTGTGGAACGTCTGCGACCTCGTGTGGGAACTTTCGCCCGAAGTGAACATCCTCTCCGGCAGCAACGGGAGCGGCAAGAGCACCGTTTTGCGCTGTCTGAGCGACCTCTTCACCCGCGGCGCCGTATCGGCCGGACACCGGTGCCGGATGCGTTCGATCGAAGTCGAGTTCGCCGACGGCCGACGAGCCGGCTCCGACCACCCGTTCGACCCCGCGGCATTCCACGTGGCTGTTATCAGCACCTTCGACACCACCTTGCAGGAGAGCGAAGCCATCTATAAACTCTCCGACGGCACCGTGGCCACCTATCTGGACTGGGAACTGTACCGGCTCCAGAACCGCTATCTGACCTACCAGCTGGAGGTGGGAAAACGCGTCATCGCCGCCTTGCAGGCCGGTCGGACGATGGAAGACATCACCTCGCTGACCACCCGTCGCACCCAATACTTCGATATCATCGACGCCCTGTTGGAAGCGACCGGCAAACGCGTCGATCGCGAGAGCGACACCTTGCAGTTCCTCACCCAGTACGGAACGATGATCTCGCCCCACCAGCTCTCATCGGGCGAGAAACAGATCCTGATCATTCTGACCACCGTATTGATCCAGTCGGGCCGGGATTTCATCCTGATTATGGACGAGCCGGAAATATCGCTCCATTTCGACTGGCAGCGGCGGTTGATCGACGACGTTCGGACGCTGAACCCGAACCTTCAGCTGATTTTGGCCACCCACTCTCCCGCTTTGGTGATGAACGGCTGGACAGACCGGGTGACCGAGATCAGCGACATCGTTCATCCGATGGCGGAATAGCTCTCCGCCATCGGATCGTTTCGGACCTATTTGCGCAGGACATCCACCGGATTGGCTCGTACCGTTCGCCAGGACTGCCACAAGACCGAACTTCCGGCAATCAGCAGCGCCACCGCTCCCGCCAACGCGTAGATCGTCCACGACAGCGGAATCCGATAGGCATATCCCGCCAGCCACCCCCTCATCAGATACCCGATCACCGGCACCGCCACGACGAAAGCCACCCCCACCAGTTTCAGGAACGCCGCCATCACCCGCGTCAGCGCCTGTCGGGAAGTCGAACCGAACACCTTCCGCACCGCCACCTCTCGCTCCCGCTGGCGCATGAAATAGGTCGCCATGGCCAGCATCCCGAGGGCCGAAATCACGATCGCCAGCAGCGCAAATACCCCCACCATCTCGCCCATCCGCTGTTGGGTGCGATACTGGTTGTCGATCTCCTGTTGCAGGAAACGACCATTGAAATAGTTCCCTCCCGCATGTCGATTGTAGACCTCCGCAATGCGATCCATCACGGCCCAGCCGGCGGCGGGTGTCACCCGTATCAGCACCTGTCGCCCCCGGTACTCCGGAATGACGCACACCACCGCCGGAAGAATCGGTTCGGTGAAGTTGTCGGCGTGAAAATCCCGCAAAAGACCGGCAATCGCAAAGTTGTAGCGAGGATTCTCGCCGCGGGTATATTCCGTCGCGTCTTCCGCCAGCTCCAGATCGCGCCAGGCCGTCTCCGTCAGCCAATATCGCCTCCCGTCCGCATTCACCCGGCCCGTCTCCCGCAGCGGCACGATGCCCAACACATTCAGAAAAGCCGAGTCGCCGTTGAAACCGGCCAGATCGTGTAACCGCCGGTCGAGATCGTAATGGCCATACCGGCCATTATAATGACCGATACCCGGAAGATTGTCGGCGAACGAAACGGCCGTCACGCCCGGAATCGACATCAATTCGCCTCGTACAGCATCCCGTTGCGAGGCGGTAAACCGATTTTTACAGATGATTACATGCGCGCTGTCGAACCCCAGGTCGCTGTGCCGCATGAAGTCCAACTGCCGTCCGATCGTGATCGTGCAGCCGATCAGCACGATGGTGATGCCGTACTGGAACGTGATCAGTATCTTGCTGTAGACCATCTTGGTCTGCCGCCGGAAAGTCCCCCGGACGATATCGATCGGTTCGGTACGCGTCAGCACATAGGCCGGCACGAGTCCCGAGATCGTCCCGATCAGTCCGACGCCCACCAACGCCAGGACGACATTTCCAGTCGTAAAGCCCTTGGCGACTGAGATGTCGCTCTGCATGACGGTTCGGAACCACGGTTCTGCCGTCGAGGCCAGCAGCAGGGCGATTCCGAACGAGACGAAGCAGAGTAGCAGCGACTCGACGATGAATCCCGCGAACAGACTGCCTCGCGATCCTCCCAGGAGCCTCCGCATGGCGACCTCCTGAGCCCGGAAACCGCTCTGGGCCACCGACAGGTTGATGTAGTTGATGACGGCGAAAAGGAGGATCAGCGCAACCGTCGCGCCGAGAATCAGCAGATAGGTGCGGGTGTTGGAACGGGTGCCTTGGCCGGGAATCGGACTGAGGTAGACCTCTTTCAACGGGCACAGCCGCGGATGATTGATGTTCCCCGACCGGAAAAGATCCAATTGAAGATCCTCCAGAAAAAGGCGGTTCAGCTCTGCGGTGTCGAGCCGGGTCGCAAGGTCGCTGCCGGGCCGGCCCAACAGATAGAGTCCGAAGTCATAGTTTCCGTTGATGACAGCCATCTGGGACGGGTCGTCTATTCCATACGCGACGGCGAACGCCTTTTCGACCGGCAGCAGGATGTCGGAGCTCCGGAAAACGGTGTGTTCGAAGTCTTCCACCACGCCGCCGACCGTGAAGTCGTGCTTGCCGATGTGCAGCGTCCGTCCCGTTGCCGGCTCGTTTCCGAAGAGCCGCCGGGCGAACCGACGGGTCAGAACGACGTCGCGCGGGGTCTGCATGGCGGTAGCGGGCGACCCCTCGACGAAAGGGTAGGAGAAGATGGAGAAAAAGGAGGAGTCGACGAAGAGTCCGTCGGCGGTGTTCTCCTCGGCGGTGAATCCGGCTATGGGCGCGACGGTGAGGTCGCAAGCGTAGATGCGGGTAACGGCTTCGATTTCCGGATACCGTGCCGCCACCGCGGCCCCCAAGGCGGGCGGCAGGTTCGATCTTTCGGCGTATTCGAGCCGGAAGATCCGCTCCTTATTGGCCTGAAAATCATCGACCGAGAGTTCGTCCTGTACGTATAGCCCGATGAGCACGACGAACATCAGCGAGACGGCGAAACCGAAGATGTTGATGGCGGTGAAAAGCTTGTTCCGCTGCAAAAAGTTCCAGAAAGACTTCAGTTGGAGAGAGTTGCTCATAGGGAAACGAGATTGATTTCGCTGATTCCGAGCCAGAATCGTGCCGTTCGATTCAACGTCCTGATCCCGAGCGATTTACAGAAATTCGTCTCGTCTCGAAGTGTCTAATTTCTTGACACCGACTGTCTAATTTTTGGACAATCCCGACCGGTCGCTTGCCGCTCACAACTCCGCGACGAAGCGTTACATTTTGGAATCCAGATTGAGCCCTTTCTCTTCGTGTTCGAAATTGTGCAGAAACTCTTTCATGATCTCCACGATCTCGGCCTTGGTAACCGAAGGACGGGCGAACGCCTCGGTCAGTCGCGTAAACAGCGTGTCGATTTCCCCCATCGGCCGCGGCTGCACACCGGTTACCACCCCCAAGGCCTGATGCCGGTTCATGTCGATCGTTTCGGTTTCGGTGAAGAACTCTTCGTAGGGCTTTTCGCCGGTAGTGTTGCTTCCGGAATAGTATACCGGGTACACTCGGTCGGAGTCGCCCAGTCGCGCGGCCATATCGATCGCCTCTTGTTCCGATCCGCATTCAACAGGTCTATATCCCATTGCGATAAGTAGATCCGAGGCAATTGTTGAGAAAGTCTTTACCTGTTCTTTCCCGAGTTTCGGAAAATAAATTTCGCCGCTTTTTCCCAACATACAAGCCAGCATACAGATTTCCCCGCTCTCGTCCGGCGAGACGAAGTACCGGGTCACGTCATTCGGCGCCGAGAGCGGCTGTTTGCGGGCAATGCGCTGCATCCATCCGTCCGGCAGACTGCCGTTGCTGAAAGCCACGTTGGCAAACCGCGCAGTGGTCACGGGAAATTTATGGGAGTAGGCCATAATCATATCTTCCATGATTTTCTTGCTCGCACCCATGATATTGACCGGATTGGCCGCCTTATCGGTCGAGACGCAGAAATAATGTCTCGGCGGGAACTCTTCCAGCAGGGTCAGTAGCTTCCTGGCACGGAGCACATTGTTTTCGAGCAGCGCTTCGACGGAATACACATCTTTTTCAGACCGCACATGTTTATGTGCAGAAAAATTGGCCACGATATCGAATCCGCCGTGCGAACGGAACATCTTTTCGAACACGGCGTCGTTGAAGTTCATCGGGTAGGTTACGTACTCTTCCGGAACAAACCCGCCCGGCGTCGACCGCAAGTCGCGCGTGAGTTCGGTGAGTCCGTTTTCGTTGATATCCACGACGGTCAGTGCCCCTGGTCGGAACGGCAGTATGGCACGGATAAATGACGAACCGATAGTCCCGGCGCCACCGATCACGAGTACGGATTTCCCTTTGATTTCTTCGGAGAGTCGTTGCCGGTTAGCATCGATATCGGGTGCAAACATACTGGTTTGCCTCCCTGTGACATGGTCTTTTATGAATTGCGCGAGGTGGAACATATTATTTTCGGAGTAATTTTTGATAAACAAAAGTGCGCAACCGATTGGGCATGATGCGTACGGTAAACCGCATTATTACGTTTGTGCAGAACGTACCGTATCCGATCAGTCCGAGTCGGAGGAAAGCACGTTGTAATTTGACTTCGCTCACGGCATATTTCCATCCGCCGCGGCGAGCAGCCATGGCATTGCCGCCACGAACGTGAACCAATATTGCGGGTATATTGTAAAAACGTGCCCCGTTATGCAACATTCGCCCCCAGAGCCAGTAGTCTTCAAGCAGGTAGAAAGGCTGGTATCCGCCGGCGGCGAGGACTGCCGATCTGCGGAACATTACGGTGACGTGGTTCACCGGGGAACGGATGCGGAAGAACCGACCGATTTCTTCATGTGTTTCGGGTAACTGGCGTACAGCCTCTGGGCAGTGCGGGTCGTTGGAAAATTCGTCGATCCATCCTCCTACGATATCGCATTCTGGATGTTGGCTGAAGATGTTCAGTTGTCGTTCGAAACGGTCGTTTACGCATATATCATCCGAGTCCATTCTGGCAACCAAGTCATAGGAACAGTGTTTGAGGCCCTCGTTCAAAGCGGCTCCGAGTCCGACATTTTCCGGTAAGGTAATTACATGCAACTCAGGATGCAGAGCGGCATATCGACTAATTACAGCATCGAGACCTGGCGTTAGTGGGCCGTCTTTGACCAATACAACTTCATCCGGCAGAACCGTTTGATCGAAAACACTGGATAGGGCTGTTTCCAGAAATTCTGGCTGCTCGCGGTGGTATACGGAGATCAGGATGCTATAGTGTACCATTTGTCAATCGGTTGTATAGGTGTATGTAGTCGTTTGTCATTCGTTTCTCGGAAAAATGTTCTTCAATTGCCTGGTGTAATTCATTTGGAGAAGATGTGATTTTTAAAGCTGTTTCCACGGCCTGTATGATTGAGAGAGTGGTCGGTTCTCTGCGGGGAATAAAAGTTCCGATATGGCAGGTGTCTAAAATGTCATGGTGGGAAGGAATATCGGAGAGTACAGGCCATAGACCGCAAGAGATGGCTTCACATACAGCGAGGCTGAGACCTTCACTTTGTGAATTGCTGATGTAATAATCTGCCTGTTGCAAATAGTTTTCCACTTGGTCGGTATGACCCATAAATTGGATAGTGGGGGTATTCCGGAAACGATGCCGGCATGGTTCAAGTAATGAGCCGCTTCCAAGGACAATTAACCGGTAGGATAGCTGAGCGAAGGCTTGTAATATGTCTAGAATCCCTTTTTCCGGCTCTAAGCGTCCAGAAAGTGCGAAAACTGGTTTCTCGGAGTGATGTTTGGTGACCGGACTAAATTTGAATGTGTCTATCCCGTTGTTGATTATTTCTAAGTTGTTTAATCCGTATTGTTTGTAGGGCATTGATGTGGAGGATGATACGGCAACCACATTCCTGAATTTGCGCAATGCCCGCATATAACGGGTCAACATGTATTTCCCTATCAATTTGCCTTTGCTATTGGGAAAATCTTCCGTGGCACGGTTATGGAGGGTGGCAAGGCTCGGTATGTCTGGAGATAATGGGGCGACACTTAAGACTGCATGATAGCCATGGGCATGGATGATATCAGGACGATACAACTTTATTAGACCACGGATATGGGATGTGATGTGTCGAGTGCGGGTTTCGCAATCCAGTAGAGTAGCATTCAAACTGTGTATCAGAACTCCGAGGGTGCGGAAGTCGTCAATACGACTGTCGGCGTTTTCGGCCCGGAGGGTTACAATAGTTGTCTGAAAGCCGGCTTGGAGGAGTCCTCGGCAAAGGTTATAAAGAATATTTACCGGACCGGTTCGTTGTAGATGTGCGATAACGAATAAGATATGTGTCATTGGAACAGAACGCATTTATAAGGAATCATTTGTCCGAACACGCTGTATGAATCATAGACGATCAGTGAACGGATGAATAAAAAAGAAAAATAGCTTACGATAGCAATCTTATAAAAGAGCCGGGTGGCGCCTTCTTTGAATGCGTATCCGAATGCAGGAATTAAAACAGCGTAGGAGAGCAGGAAGTAGTCTCTCAAACGTTTGATTATTGCTATGTTGGATCCAACTATGAAGAAACTGAAAAATAGCAACAGCATCATTAAAAAGAAATCATAATAGAGGACGCGGTCTTTGAGCCGGGGACGCAAAATAAGTGCTACCAGCAGAAATCCCAAGTTCTCGATTAAATTTAATTTATTGATACCGTCACTGGTATCAAGCAGGTAACCGCCCAGGCGTAGGGCCAAAAAAGGTACAGAGTTGACAACCGGCTGAAGGAGAATAGAATTTAAGAACCTGCATATTATCGCAATGCCGAGGATGAGCCAGAAGCGCATCGGGGTGTAAGCAGTGCGACGAAACCAATATAAGGGTAGGATGATTAGAGAACTGGCGTGAAACAGCGATGCAATGGCTACCAGTATGAAAAAACGTAATGTAGACCCTCTACACAACCAAGCGATAGCTAACCATGCGATTGGGAATGCCATAAATTGCCGAGTCCCGGCCATGGCGTAATAGGTGAAAAATTTGGACAAGAAAACCAATAGGCCGAAAAAAAGCCAGTTGGTGTTCAGTTCCATGGCTCTAACCAACAGAACCATGGTCACGAGCGTAATGCCAAAGATAAAAACAGGAAAACTTGCACCGAGTTGTATGAATAGGTGCATCAATAGATAGAATCCTAATTCGAATTCGCCGCCTTCAGCGGATTGGTAGCTGGCACGGTAAGCAAAGTAGTCGATTCCCTGTTCGAAGCGTAAACCTGGGATGATGACAAGAAAAATAAAACAGAAGAAGATCCAAACTTTGCGTTGGTTAGGATCCTTCAATATGGAATCTTCCATCAGTGCACCCAGTGCAATGAGCAGCAGTAAACACAAATAGGGCACCATATTGTCAAGATGTCAGGTTGTCAAATAGTCTGATCCACTGTTGCATGACCTGATTTTCGTCGAAACGGTCTATATTTTCCCTGGCGGAAGCTCCCATGGCCCGACGAAGGGGGGTGTCTTCGATCAGACGACATATCCCATCAGCTAACCCGTCGATGTCACCCACCTGAGGAATAATAATACCATCTACTTCATCTTGAATGACATCTGACGGGCCATAAGGGCAGGCATAAGAAACACATGGCACACCACAGATCATCGCTTCGCCGAGCACCAAAGGAAAACCTTCGTAACGTGAACTCATCACGTAAATTGAGCTATTCAGATATTCAGATGTGATATCCGCGGTGGGTTCATGCAGGTGAACGGAGGCCGCAACATCGTATTCGGATAAAAGTTGCGTGTATTCTTGTTCACGACCGTAGGTGCGACCGAAAATATGGAGAGACCAATCAGGATGTCTCTGGGCTACGATTTTCCATGCGGGAATCAAAAAGTCTAAGCCTTTCTGATAGGAATAACGTGCTACGCAGATTACTCGTTTGGTCTCCAAAGCGGCCGGGACGGCTGGAGCCGGAATGGTGATACTATTTGGAATGGCAATGCAATTCGGTAAAGCCCGTACGCGTCGGTCAGCTTCAGTCAAGACAATAAAACGGTCATAATATTTGATCTTTCGTTCCTGCCACCAAGAGCCTAAACGATAGGCCAGGCGGTATAGTAGTTTTTTTCGTTTTAGAAATTCTTGTTTTGCTGCTGCCGAAAAATGAACTTCGAAGATCTTTCGACTTCCATCTTTTAGATTAGGGATGAAATTACGATGCTGTAATGTAATAAATATATCACAAGGATGTTCTTGCAGATATGCTTTTAATTTTTGTTTATGCGATCTTCTTTTGTGTATACTGTTGATGATGTTATGCCACACATTATCGCTATTATAAAGTTGATCGTAATTTATGTCCAATGAGGAAGTCTGAATGTCAGAGTGAAGCGGGAAAAAAGGGATGCATTCTGCCTCTTCGGTTGTCAAAATTGTCACGTCAAAACCGTGTTTTGCGAACCAATTGGCTTTTTGTGTTAATACACGTTCCATTCCTCCGGAATGGTTCAGGCAGAATGTATGGAAAGTGATACGCATAGTAGACGTAAGGCAGTTTTAGTTCACGTATTCGACAATTATTGTTGAGAAATGTATCATATCCAAAGATAGTAAAAATATATTACCCTATCCGATTTGACGACATTTGGTATGGAATCTTTGTTTATTTCCGGCTGAGTAACACCAATAATTAATCGCAGCTTTAATTCTATTCCATCGATCGGCTTGCGGCTAGTGGGCCAGTTCGGAATAATACAATGTTGTTCCTCACTGCTATTCTTTGAGGCGATGCGAAATGATGGCGGGCAATAATAGGGTCAGTCCGTTAGGTAAATAGTCGTAACAATAAATGTTGCGACTATGGTAAACATAAACTTCGATATAACACAGGTAAAATGTATGCTCGATTATAAGTAGGCGTAAAAACAGTCAGCATGGTTTTAAAGCTATTCAAAATATTAAAGAGTTTTGAATGTTTCAATTAAGATATCGGCAGTTCGACGATTTTCAATATCTGGCGAGGTCAGATTTCCATATATATATTGCTCGCGTACAGTTGGGATGGTCTTCATGGGTTTGATTTTTTCAAGAGGATCTTGATCTATATTCCAAACTGGATATTGGAAATTATCGGCCATTTTGGTCTGGAAATAGACTCGTGTGGCAGTTCGATTGTATTCATTATTTGTAAAAAACGCAATGGGACGGTCAAGCATAATTGCATAAGCGACAGCGGCACTGCAATGGAGGAATACACCATGCGCATGTCGAATCAAGGCGTTGGTTTGATATTTGATAATGGGACGGTTACCGAAGTCTCCGGGCTGATAATCTGCTTTGGGATGAGCGGCTATGACAATTTTAACGGCATGTAATTTTTCATAGTTGTCAAAAAAAGCGATTATACTTTGTCTGTATCTTTGAACATCCCCAACTCGTTCTTTGGTGAAGAAATGTAAATCAGGATGCAATGGATAGTATTCATCCAAAAAAACGATATAGGGTTCAGAGAACAACGGTTCGGAATGAATGGCGATATCAGATTTGTAATTTTCCCAATCAGGATGATTAATTAATACATCGGTTGCAGGTGTGTTATGGGAGGATATTTGCAGATTGTATGCCTTGATTCCATGTTTTTGTTTGTATATCCGATATCGAAAACCACTCCACAATTCACGCAGTTTCATCTCATAAAGCACCCATGGAGCAGTCATCAGTTTACGCCAGCCGCGAATGGAAGAATTGTCCATGTAGATGCTGGCATATAATTCGATTCGAATGGTATAGCAATTTGAGGCACTGAGTAATCGAAAAAGTAATCTGGTATTCCAATTTTCAGGCACTTCTACAATAAAAATGGTCTGCGGAATATTCGTTAGAGCTAATTGCGATTCGACAGTTTGATAAGTGTCCAAACAGACTACGTAAGGTTCATCCAGTGTATCAACGATCGTCATACCCGGATGAATGTATTGGGAGACATCCCAAAAATAGACATTAAAACCGGCTTGTTGTAGTTTTTCGATATGCCAAGCCTCTTTTTTGCGTACGGTCAGTGGTTCGTGGTCAATAATGACGATGTTTTTCATTCCGAGTGGATACTGTACGGGTATCTACAAATGTAGGAAGAAAACGCAGTAAATAAAAACGGAGACATCGGTTGATATAAGATTTTCCGATGTACCTTCAGGATAAAAAGTCTAAATTAGTGTAAAAATTGCTGTTTGATTTTATAAAACATTAGGAAGAGGTAAGGGGAGGTACGAAAAAAATGCAAGTAAAATTTCTCTCGCCGTGTAAATAAGCGCTTGATGTATTTGTTTCTTTCTCCAGGTTGGATGGGTTGATCTTTCAGACGTTTTTGTAAATCTTCGAGAAACGGAAGAGTCGGATTGTCAAACGTATTCAGATACATCATAACCGTATTAAATATAGTCCGAACGATCAGGTAATCGATTGCCGGAGCATAACGAAGCGTAAGTCCGTTCGATTGCATATACTCCAGTTGCAGATCCAACGATTTCAGCCGATCTGAGATGTGGGGGGAGTTGCGTTTGTGAGTGGTGGAGTTGGTATTTACATAATAATGGTACAACGGTTCCGGAATAACTTCATAATGTTGGATGAGCGTTCCGAGGATCGCGTTAAAATAATTATCCTCATAGAAAATTTGTTCCGGGAAGCGTAACCCTGATTGGATCAATAATTCTTTAGCTATTAATTTCCCCCAAATGCTTCCCGATTGAATGATCAGGTCTGATTGTGTTACAGGGCCTCCTATTCCGAGGTTCACGGGATGATCCTGACATAACTGTTTTCCTGTCGAATCGATTGTGTCGTATCCGCAGGCAATGACATCTGCGCCGGTTTCTTTGGCTCGGATGTACAGTTTTTCATACATGTCGGATGCTGTCCAGTCGTCCGCATCCACAAAACCGATATATTCTCCTCGTGCGATTTCGATTCCTCGGTTTCGAGCTCCTCCCTGACGGACATTCTCTTTCAAGTCGATCACCACTACGTTGGGATATCGGGCTTCGTAGTCGCGCAGAATGGCAATCCCATTATCCGGCGACGCGTCATTGACGCAGATGATTTCAATTCCCTCCAGTGTCTGATTGACCAGCGAATCGAGACAGCGAGTTAGAAATTGTTCGGCGTTGTAACACGGAACGATGACTGAAACTTTATATTCTTTCATCATTCAGAAGATTAGACATGTAGTTTTTGAAGCTCTTGCATGACTTCACGATTTCCCGCTTCATTCGGATGATAACCATCGCCTGCATAATACTCATCTTGGCCAAAGCGGAGTGGGTTGATCACAGTAACAAAAGAGTATCGATGTGGCAATCGGTCATAAATAGCATTGTATTTTTCTACCGACTTTTTGATCAAAGGATTAGCACCTATCATCGTCGGTCCCGGGGTTGCAACTTTAATAATGATTACTCGTTCAACCTTTGCCAGGCAGCACTGATTCAAATAATTTTCTAAATTATGTTCAAACCGCTCTATCGAAACATCTGTTCGGTTCAAACTTCGTTTGACAAACTTCTTATAAATCGGCCAAAACACATTTTGCACCCCTTTCGGCATCTTGGCCAACAGGCGATATCCCAAAGATGTAGTGCGCATATAGCGGGGTGCGCAATCGCAAATACCCAACTGTAGAATAACTTCCGAGGGATTATAAAAATAAAGGTATTCTCCGTATTCCCATTCGGATAACATCTCAGTGGTACCGCTGCGTCGGAATAAAGCAATAAAATCACGATCTCTTGTTTGTTCACGCAACATGGATACCCAAGTGTGAGTGTAATCTACTCCGGGACGAGGTAATCCTAAAGAATCACTGATACAAAGTACCCGTTTAAGCATTGTCTTTAAAATCGTTCGGTTATTTTGACA
>NZ_CAQIVA010000049.1:0-13078 GCF_948810725.1 uncultured Rikenella sp. | reverse complement strand
AGCCCAAAGCTCGCCCCAGTTCTTTGCCCTGTGTCCGCCTCACTGCGGCTCCGCTGTCGCTCCGCCGCACTTTCGCGCGCCTGGGGAAATCTTGTCAAAACGCGCCAGCGCATTTTGACGATTTCCCTCTTTAGGCGGCGGCGCGCGGCTTTAGCTACGGGAGGGGACTGCGCTCGGGCCGCGCGGGCCCCACGTCCCGTGGACGGGAAATGCTCGCGCATTTCCACTGGCAGCCTCTACCCCCGTTCTTTGTCCGCGCGCCTGCACGATTCATCTATATTCGGCTATCGCCGAAATAGTTGAATCGCTTCTTTAGGCGGGGCACGCGTCTGTCCTACAGGAGGGTACTGCGCTCGGGCCGCGCGGGCCCCACGTCCCGTGAACGGGCGAAACTGCGTTTCGCTGTGGCCGCCTCTACCCAACAACTAATGGCCGCCTCTACCCCAACACTCGCGCCCCCCTCCGCCCAAATCCCCCCGACAGCCCCGCCAGACAAAGCGCCTCATTCCTTCGCGAAGCCCCCGATCCGGAGCCGTCCCCGCTTCGGTTCCAGCTCCGTTTCGACAATCCCCGTGAGCACATCCGGCCCATCGTCGTGCGCATTCGCCCGGAACACCCTCCGAAACCCCACCACCTCCGCCGCCAGCTCCGGCCATCTGCGCTGCCAATCCTCCGGGAAGCGGATCATCCGCTCCACCGTCGGCGCATACGTCAGAATCCTCGACTCCTTGTTCCCCGCCTGGTGGAACATCCGGAACGTACACCCCCGCATCCCCTCCTCCCTAAGCCTCCGTTCCACCGCCCTTCCGAACCCCCTCCCTCCGTTGTTGCTCTCGATATACGCCACCGTCGTCCCCTCGCGCGCCAACATCTCCGCCACCTCACGCTCCGTCCTCTCCATCGGCTCCTCCGAGTAGACCACCCCCGTGACATAGCACACCCCGTCCACCCCCACCGCATAACAGATCGAACAGAGCCGATCCCCGCCCGTATCCGCCGTATCCGTATAATTCGCCCTCCGGACGATCCGCTCCGGGAGCCTCGCATACGTTTCGAACCCACCGTACAGGAGCCCCTCCCTGACCACCGGATTCCCCTGAAACAGCGCCTCGAAGAGCACCGGTTCCGTCCCCCTCCTCTGCCTGAGCCACCCCACCGAATGCCTCTGCGGCCAGAGCGCCTCCCCCCTTTCCCTCGGATCGATCTGCGTCGACGGCGAACTCTTGATCGCCTCGAACACCACCGCCACCCACCGCTCCGTGCCGACCCCCCCGATCTGCTCCCACCTCGTCGGTACCACCACCCGCTCCACCCGCATCATGCGACCGATCAAGTCCTCCTCGTGCCACCTCGTCGACACCACCAGCTCCTGCGCCCCATCGTGCAACCTCGTTCTGACCACCGCCTGATACCACTCCCAGACCCTCTCCCTGACCCTCGGCGAATTGGCCTCCAGCATATTTTTGTACAAATCGTCCGTCACCATCACATCGACCCTGTTCCCCGTGAGCGACCCCGCCCTTCCGACCATCCTCACTCCCCCCTCTCGTCCGACGCAATCGAACTCCTGCAACGTTCTTCTGGCCGTTCTCTCCCCCCTTCTGTCCCCACCCGGCACCCCCTTCAGCCTCGTCCACGGAAAGATCCTCCCATACGCCTCCCCCTCCATGACCCTCTGCACCTCCCGTCCGAACCTTCCCGCCAGCGCGAACGAATAGGAAGCGACCGCCAGCCTTCGATCCGGATTCCGTCCCAACAGGAACGCCGGCAACAAGACCGCCGCCCCCCTGCTTTTCCCGTGCTGAGGCGGCACACAGACCATCATCCGTCGGATTCTCCCCTCCGCAAACTCCCCCAGGAGCCGGTAATAAGCCTCATGAAACGGGCTCCACTCCATATCCGGCGCCACCTCCCCGACAAACTCCCGGAACGATCTCCTGGCCCTTTCCCACCTCGGTTCATCACGCCCGACCACCAGTGTTTCGTTCCGCCTCGGCCCTTCGCTCTTTTTCTTTGGAATACTTCTTTCTTCTTTCAAAACATTTCTCCCGCTTTTAGCACATTTCCCACCTTCTCCACCTCAGCCGTCACCGCACATCCCCCTCTTTCCCTCCCGAACCTCCACCTCTCCTCCGCCCTCTTTCCATTACTTTTCCCATTCATTAACACATTTCTTTCTCTTCCGTTTTCCAATAACCGACCTTTCCGCCCCCTCCCTTTCGCCCCGGGCTATCGCGCTCGGGATACGGGCGCGCTGAGCAGCGTCGGCGACCACGGTTTCAGCTGGGCTTCCACGGTCAGTGGTACCAATGGCATGAGCTTGGATTTCCACGTGACGTGGCTCGATCCCAGCAGCGCGTACTGCCGCGCCTACGGTCTTCAGTTGCGTTGCCTCTCGGAATAAACGGAGGAGTGCGCGCGGTGGGCAATAGGCTGTAGCTGCCCCATATAGCTGAACTTTGTGCGGACGGACGCCCGGGAGGTACAGCAACTCTCGGCGCGCAAGCGGCGTGTTGCGGGCCTCCCGAGGGGAGGCGTCCGGCCCGCGCGACCCGTTGGGTCGCAAGAACTCCGCCACCAGCACCGCCCAAATCAGCCAAGTTCGGCCTGTCGCCCATCCCCCCGAGGCGCTCCGCGCCTGGGCGACAAGGCCGGCGATTCCTCGCGGAATCGCGCTATTCGCTCTCGTCCGAGAGTAAAGCCCTAAGCCCGGGCACCAACCTCGCCCCAATTCCGTCGGGTTCGGGCCACGCGGCTCTGCGAGTCGCAGGAGCTCGGCCAACAGTTAAGCCCAATCCACCGCCCAAAGCTCGTCCCCATGCTCGGCCCGGCGCGGCTCGAAAACCGATTGCGGTTTTCGAGCCCAAAGAACTGTCACAGCCCAAAGCACAGCCCAGTTCTCCGCCCCGTGTCCGCCTCACTGCGGCTCCGCTATCGCTCCGCCGCGTTTTTCGCGCGCCTTGCGCGATTCATTCTATTTCGGCTCACTGCCGAAATAGCTGAATCGCTTCTTTAGGCGTGGCGCGCGGATGCATTGAAGTAATAAAGGCCCGCCCACAGGGCGTTTTAATAACCGTCTCTACCCCGTTCTCTGTTCGCGCGCCGGGGAAATCTTGTCAAAACGTGCAAGCAAGTTTTGACGATTTCCCTCTTTAGGCGTGGCGCGCTTCTGTCCGACAGGAGGGTACTGCCCTCGGGCCGGGCGGGCCCCACGTCCCGTGGACGGGAAATGCTTATGCATTTCAACTGTCAGCCTCTACCCCCATACAGCGCTGCCGCCCCGGCCCAACTACCAGTCACGCACGGTCGAGCTTTGACCCGCCTAAAACCGCCCTCACGAGTCATCCGGCGAGACCCGACACCCCCTCGATCGAGCCCTCCTTTCACACGGCACCAACGCCTCCTCCACCTCCCGGAGCGCCCCGTCCGACAACCGACTCCAATCCACCACCGCCCGCTCCCCCTCCTTCTCTTCGCCCTCCGACACAACCTCCGGCTCCGCCGCCCGCCCCCTCTCCTCCTCCCTCGCCAGCTTCAGCCTCATCTCCACACAACGCTCCAGCCCCCTCAGCGCCGCCATACACCCCTTCGCCAACGGCAACAGATCCTCCTCCAGCCCCTCCGGCTCCAGCATCTTCGCCAACCTCTCGTACGCCTCCTCCACCCGCTCGATCCTCCTCAACCCCTCCCGTAAAATTTCCGCCTTCATACTTTATATAGACAACTAAATATATTTCCCCCCAAATCGCCCCGCCCCCGCCCCCGATTTTCCCACAAAAAATCACCCCCGATAACTCATATGAGTTAAAATTTATTATATTCGCCACATCAATCCCCTATGCCCCCCACCAGCGCCAAAGATATACCACCCCCCAGTCCCGTCCAAACGACACACCAAGCCATTACACCTGAAGAGCCGAGACCGACCCTTTATACTATAAAATTCACCTATCCGACCATTTTCCACCCCAAAATACCCACCCCACCCATGAACACCACCTCCACCTCCCATATCTCCCGCTACCAGATCGACACCAACTCCGGCATCCAGACCATCCGCTACGAACGCCACGTCGTCGGCTACGTCGAACAAGGCACCAAACTGATCCACCTCGGCGACCGCTACGTCACCGTCCGCAGCGGCGAACTCTTCCACCTGAACCCCGGCACCCACTACATCGAGAACGACCCCGCCGGACACGACCTCCCCTTCCGCCAGACCCTCCTCTTCTACAGCCCCAGCGACCTCCGCAACGACTTCATCCCCGCCACCCAAATCGCCGCCACCAACCACCTCTGCTCCACCTGCCGGAACACCACCGACATCTACACCTACCCCGCCTGGCCCCTGATCGAGAGCTACTTCCGCTCCCTGAACCGCCTCCTGACCACCCGCCTCCACCGGCAACGCCCCGAACTCAGCCGGCTCAAAGTCTGCGAACTCTTCCAACTCCTCCAGACCCAGCCCGGCTGCTGCATCAGCCGCCCCATGTGCCAAGCCCTCAGCCAGAGCCAACGCACCTTCTCCGACGTCATGCACGCCAACATCTTCACCACCGCCAGCGTCGCCACCCTCGCCGCCCAATGCGAGATGAGCCCCACCGCCTTCAAGAACCACTGCCAGCGCACCTTCGGCACCACCCCCCACCGCTGGATCGTCGACCAACGCCTCAACCGCGCCCAACTCCAACTCATCACCACCCCCGACCCCATCAGCAAAATCGCCCGCGACTGCCTGATCCCCAACCCCTCCCACTTCATCAAACTCTTCCGCCGCCGCTTCGGCCTCACCCCCCTCGCCTACCGCCGGCGTTACGAAAAAACCGGCCTCTGACCCACCCCCCGAAACCCGAAAAACACTACCTTTGCCCCACACACAAACAACTATCCATTATGTTAAGCACCAAACTTCAAGAAGCCCTCAACGCCCAGATCAACGCCGAACAATGGTCCGCCTACCTCTACCTCTCGATGTCCCTCGACGCCTCCGTGAAAGGCTATAAAGGGATCTCCAACTGGTTCTCCATCCAATACCAGGAAGAGCAAGCCCACGCCCAACTCTTCATCGACTACATCCTGAGCCGCGGCGGCCGCGTAACCCTCGCCCCGATCGCCGCCGTGCCCACCGAATGGGCCACCCCCCTCGACATGTTCCGCGAGACCCTCTCCCACGAACAGAAAGTGACCTCCCTGATCGACAACCTGTGCCGTCTGGCCGCCGACGAACAAGACTTCGCCACCTCCAACCAGCTGATCTGGTTCGTGAACGAACAAGTGGAAGAAGAAGAGAACGCCCGCGACATCATCGACCAGCTCCAGATGGTCTCCGAGAGCCAGATGGGCCTCTACATGATCGACAAAGAGCTCGGCACCCGCACCTACACCGCCCCGAGCATCGCCGCCCAGTAAGCCATCGTCCCCCGAAAAGACGATCAAAGAAAGGAAAGACACCCACAAAAGGAGGGAAGGGGCTGCGCGTGGGCGCGGCTTCGTCCCTCCTTTCATTCATCCCCCCTCATGCCCGCCACTTCAGCCTCCCCCATCGCGATATCAGCCGCAGAAAGCGCCCTTCCGCAACGTATCCGCCACTTGAAAACCACCCACCTCGACCGCCATCCCGACACCGATCAGTTATTCTTATCGAATTTTAAAAGCAGATCACATATGTCCCCAAATTGGTCCGTTAATCCATCATATACCCGATCGCAAGCTATTGCATAGTTATTAGAAATGGCATTAGGTTCAATACCCATTTCCTCCAATGCCGAATTAAATTTCAATAAAGTGGTGGCTTTACTGTTTTTATGAGCATCCATTTGCCTTATCTCATTCAGCGCAAACAATTTCGACAACATATTGAACCCCGCTAATTCTTTTACTCTCCCAATGATAATTTCCTTACTCTGCACAGGATCCAGACCTGTTTCGACACTTACAGACACATACGCTAGAAATAATTCTAAAAGCTTCAGACTTCGATACCCTTCAGTATCACCCGGCGGAAATCCGATCGTATTGATAACTTTGCGCAAGTTGCGCTCCTGCAAGTTTTCTCCCAGTAAGATGTATAGCTTTTTGCACCGGGAAACGAACTCATCCTTCGTGAATCTCCGGCCATTAACGTGATGCGTGATTGGCTTATAGTCAGGAAAATCCGTCCAACCCGTACTGTCAATTGCATTTTGATCCAATGTGATTATTTCTGAGGGTGAAAATGAAAACTGGCAAATTTTATTAGCGACCAGGCAGAACAACCGTCCGAATTCAAAATATCCTCGAGTCAGACGCCTTGCCTTATCCGCAATATTCTCCCCTTCTCCCACTTCCGAGCTATCTATTGAATATCTGTTCCAATGTTCGATCACATCATAAGGAGTCCCCTCATATAATTTTTTCAACTCGACCTTAATACCATTACGTCCGACACGTTCGCACCGACTAACGCTCCATTGCCCCCGATAGCTTACTGCGCCAGAGTCTGGACAGACCTCATAATCGTCATCAACTTCATACTTTTGCAACACATCATCAGATACGTAAACATACTCGCCGATCATTTCATGTCTGGCCCGATACTCCGTGACCACACCTTCAATCCCTTTCCAGTAATGTCCTGCAGGAGAGGCATCCTCTCGAAGCTCCTTCCCCGGAATTATTTCATACCCATTAATTTCCAGCCTTACCACATCCTCCTTATGAACGTATTTGCTGATTCGGATTTCAAATCGGTCAAACTCTTTGACATAACTCCCCCCTTCGCCAAGTAGCTTCTTCATATCATCGTCCAGAGACATTTCCCGAATTACAGTAAACAGTCGGACGGCGGTTTTTTTTCGACAAGCCAGATATCGATCCAGATAATCCTTTTTTATCTTTACACAGGCTTCAGTCTGACTGGGAAATTCATATTCCGAAATAAGCTTATTTTTTACGACCCCATAGTCGGGTTTCGATAATTCATCCCAGCATATCTCATCTTTCAACAATCTGGGAACCAAGCGAAACGCGCTCAAAAAGCCTTGATCTACAGACAAGACGGTCTTATTTGCACACGTCCATGAAACAACCAAAGGTTCGGCCTTTTTTAACCCCGAAGACGGCGATACATACATCCCGAATGAGGGCTTATATGCGCAATATTTATCAAGAACAGCCCCCGTAATTTTAACAACGAGATTGACATGGGACGGTTTAATTCTGGAGACAAGCGAAGGAGGAACGAGGGCCGTATTCACGTCGACGGAAACCTTGTCCTGCGTTGTTTTCAATTCGGCAACGGTAATGTACCCGTCGCCGGAAATATCGACATCCAAATAATTCCCGACCAGTCTGGTGATCATCTCTTGTTCGGTCATTCTCTAAAATTATGAAAGGTTCTGTGGACCAACGCCAGATATTTCATCCCCGAAGTATTATCGATCCGATCGGGATGCAGATTAGAAATTGCAGTCGCGACCGCGATCAAGAACGTCATCGGTCCCGTAATCAAAACATTCCTATTGAATTCCCCTTCCAATGCCGCAGCAGCAAACGGAACCATACCATGAACCGAACACCTGAGTATGTTTCTGTAATTGTACTCTTCCATCCGGCGGGTTATTTCATCCCGTTGTTCCCTGATGCGATCCATTGCAGTATCGAATGATTCCGTACCGACAGCTGTCGCATCATTCAGGACAATCGCCTCTATTTCGGTTCTAAACCTTTTTAATAACTCATTATGCCGGTCTTTGAACTTCATCAAACGCACCAGGTCGATATCTTGCGGAAGAGGCATGATGTTTTTCAATAAAACATCGCGTTTTTCATTTCTGTCTCTTACGATTATATCGTCCTGACTTTTAACCGCGAACAATGGCAGCCTGTCCGTTACCGGAAGGGCCTCTATTCTGGCGGCAACGAGACTGGTCAAAAATTGCATTAATTCAAAAGCCGTCCTCTTTTCCACATAATATATTCTGTGATTTTCGCTCCTGGCTAATCCGAGTTCTTGAAGCTCATGTAAAATTGCGGGCCCGAATTTGCTTTCATATATCTGTGAGCCCGGAACAGACACTCGTGGGTTGAATTTAGTCGCGTATATAGTCCGAGATGCAGTACGTCCACCAGATTCCCCGCTGAAAGCGGCCTGCCTTTTCGTAAAATCGTTATTTCTTAAATAACGGACAAACTGGACGTGCAGCTGATTCTGTATATCATAGTCGCCTGAGAAATTCCGAGGAATGACCAACTCTTCACGAATCAGCTCTTGCATATGTGGCGGATAGAGAGCGGGATCGTCAAAATACTCCATCGGAACGATGACCGATATTTCATCATAGTAAAGAAGCTGGCGATACGTCCATGCTTTCGGCGGAAGACTAATAGAGGGGTAGTAAATAATTCCGCTCATAATCTTTTCTTTATGATTATATTACATGAATCCTATCTCGCACGCTCATCGGCAGAAGATTCATTATACTAAGTTACAAAAATATCCGGCCGAATCATATCAGTGAGCAACGGTACTATTTTCCGCGCATCGCGCAAAGAATTACAGCTATTGAATAGCTCTTGCAAACTTAAAAGACAACCGACTCATTTAGCCCCATAATTCTTGTTTAATTGCTTTAAATAAATCAGGAGCTATAAAATCCGAAGGCCTTGAAATATCCACATTATGCCCCAATTCCTGTTGCAATAAAGATTTTAAGTTCCCCAAGACTTTTTTCCCGTGAGAATACCGTATCAAATCACGATCTAAATTCGCTTCGGCTAATCGTGCATTTTCACCTGCCTTGTGACCACGACCTTCCTTCATTGATTTATCAGATAACGCATTAATATAAATACGCTTAGATTCTTCCTTCACATTATCTCTCGCTATTCTTATTAACTCTTCAGCCCGATCAAGGTCAATCTTTGAGTACAAATAATTTATATGTTGGGCATTAAGGAAGTGCGATTCAACATCAGTTCCATTCGTTATAAATTTATAATCGATTTCCTGACTGTACTTCGCAATTATCGTGTCCAATTCTGCTTGTTCATTGTAATCACGATCTCGGTGCAAGACGATCTTAACATCGGGATAATGCCTCTTAATGTATGATGCTAAAACATTAGCCGTCTTAATATCAGCACATCCTTGATAAGACCACGTTTCAATCTCCGGAACAGGGATTTCACTTGCTTGAATTAATGTTTTAAGCATAGTCGTATCTGAATCTTCCGACAGGACTATCAACTTCACTCCCGTATTGTGCATTCGATCCACTTTATCCAATGCCCCCAAACTCATCAAGATGCTGACGATATTTTTATCTTCATCACATACAGCTCCTCCCACAATCCAATTAACCTGAGCTACCCCCTCAATTTCATCGTAAAAATGACGTGAATGGGTACTAATCAAAATTTGAAAATCCCGTTCCTCCGCAATCATTTCCAATTTACGAGCTAATTTTCTTTGATTATCGGGATGCAAATGAGCATCGGGTTCATCTAATAATAGCAGTTTGGGTTTATAAACATTGATGTATGAAAGAATCTGAATCACCTGGAGAAATCCTGTACCGGCAGCATCAATAGGCAGGACGACATCTCCTTTTCGAATCCTAATATTCAAGAACTCATCTCTCTCTTTGTTAAAATCGACCTCAATCTGGACGTTAGGGAATATATAACCCACATCTTTACAAAATGTCGTCCAGTCCTCTGTTTGAGAATGCAGTAGCCACAATATATTTCTGAATACATTATTCGCGTCGCCTCGTGCAGCCGCACGCCGTATAATTCCCGGACTTTTCCACTCCTCATAAGTTGGAATGCCTGCCAAACCGGGGACATAAATAGAAAAAGGTGTCTCAATGTTACGTAGCTGCTCCCCTATCTTTTCGTTATGTATTTCAGTAGCAATGTTTTTATTTTTCCCCTTTCGTATAACAACCTTAGTGGCATGATTCGTTTCTTTTTCAAAGAATTCGACACTTATGGCCGCTCCTATGTCAGTTTTAAGCTTTCCCCCTCTGGCTAATGAATAGACATCCCTTAAAGGTGCATACATCAACTGATCCGGCGTCAAGGAGGTTGGCAATCGATGTGAAGATCTATTCCAACGCGAAGATTCAAAATTTGTCGTTTGGGCTACCGACACAGCAAACTGTATTGCTTGAAGAATACTGCTTTTACCCGAATTATTGGCCCCAATCAAAATATTAATCCGCTCTAACGGAATAGATACACTGTCAATATTTTTAAAATTCCTAATTTCAATTCGTTCAATCATAAGAATGAGATGATTTACGACTGGAGTTCACAAATTAGCAACACCTGTCAATACGATTACAAATTTAGCTATAAAGTAAGCAAACTAAAAACAACAAAATATCGCACTAAAAGATAATTTATAACAACATTCGATTGATAACAGATCAATATCCCTATTCCGTCCACTTTCTTTCCGTTAGCGCTCAACAACTGATCGCCCGGCTGCAAATGCCGCCCATGAGCCGGAAAGTCGTCAAATTCTTCGACCACAGAAAGTCTAACCTTTAAAATATGTTCACGACATGAAAAAATTCCTTCTCAGTCTGACCCTCGGCACGATTTGCCTGATTTCGCACGCCCAAAACCGGTTCTCCGGCAGCGAAAAGATCTACATCTACGGCGTGGACTATGCGCCGGTGAAGGTCTGGGGCGCCTCCGAATCGCCCGAACAGTTCGTCCAGGCCTTTCGCGAGATCAACGACCTGCTGCTCCACCAGGCCGACAAGTACACCTACGACCGGATATGCGGTTCGGCCTCCACGACGATGAACCTCGATCCGATCCGCCGACGGATCGACGAGATGAACCGGGATTCGATCAAAATCAATTCGGCCCAAACGGCTCCGCTCGACGTCGAGACGCACCTCCGGAGCTACGCTCTGCCGGAGAGCGAGGGGGTCGGGATCATCCTGATTGCCAAGCTTCTGGACAAGGCGCAGGGATGCGGCACTTATTATGTGGTGGGGTTCGACGTGGCAACGCGCGAGCCGATCTTCGTGCGGGAGATCACGACCAAAGCGGGCGGTTTCGGCCTGCGTAACTTCTGGGCGAACACGGTTTACCAGGCGCTCAAAAAGACACGCATCCAATAATCCTTTGTCCGCCCGCCGCGAGTCTCTTTGCGGTGCGCAGCGGACCGGTGTCCTATCTGTCGCGTGAGAATCGGCCGATTCTCACGCGATGCTCTTTAAACGGGGCTGTGCTATGCTCGTACAAAGTTCAGCATCAAAGCAAAAACGCCTGACAATCGGTTTGATTATCAAGCGTTCTGAGCGGAAAACAAGCTCCTCACCCACACTGCGTGCGAGTCGCTCGCCGAACTCTCCGTTTTCCGAAAACAAAAAACGCCGGCACTTGAGAAGTGCTGGCGTCTACCGAGCGGAAAACGAGACTCGAACTCGCGACCCCAACCTTGGCAAGGTTGTGCTCTACCAACTGAGCTATTTCCGCAATATAAGTATGTTCTCTCCTCTTGCCCTCGCCGCGGTTGAAAGTGTCTCTCGGAAACGGCTGAACCGCCGTTTCGGGCAAGGTTGTGCTCTACCAACTGAGCTATTTCCGCAATTATATGTTTCGCCCCCCCCCTATCCCTTCCGCGGCTGAAACCGCCGTCTCGGGCAAGATACCCCTCTACCGCCCCCCTCTCTGAACTGTTGCCGAGGATTACGTTCCGTGATCCTCTGGGCGCCCAGCGAGAAATACTTACGTTATTTTTAATGAATTCTCCGAATTTGGCGTTGCGCGACCGATCTTTTCCCGGCAAGCGGACTTGTCAGAAAAAGACAGTCCCCTCAACGCCAAAGCCTGACGGCTCTTTTAAAAACAACGAAGAACATCTCTCTGAGCTGTTGCCGAGGATTGAACTCGGGACCTCTTCCTTACCAAGGAAGTGCTCTACCACTGAGCTACAACAGCATGCGTTCCGATCCCATCCCCCCCCGAAAGGCCCTCAAGGATCGTGTGCAAAGGTAGACAAAATTTCTTCTCTCGCAAGGTCGAAGGCGAGATTTTAAGCAAATTTTTCTGCCGACTTTACACAGCCGACTAATAATCAACCTTTTCCGACCTGCACATTTCTTCTCGTTTGAACCCCCAGCCGCCCCGGGCGTCCGCGATGCGGGGAACAATGGACGATCAGGGGCTCTCTTGAACATCACGTGCCGCGGAGATAGCTGGTCTGCTTCGGTCAAAGAGACCAACGGCATGAACCTGAATTTTCGTTCGACGTACCTCGACCCCGACAACGCGGGTCTGCGTGGTCACGGTCTTCCGTTGCGTTGCCTCTCGGAATAAACAGGGAAGGAGTGGGGGCGGTGAATAAGGGGCTGGGCTACCCTACTCTCTTGGACGGGCTGAAGCCTGCGGGGCCCATAGCAACGTCAGTTGCGGGCCTCCCGAGGGGAGGCCCCGGCCCGCGCGACCCTGCGAGTCGCAGGAGCTCGGCTCATTTGGTTTCGGACTTTCGTCCAATTCTGTTGGGTTCGGGCTGCGGCGTCCGGCCCGGGCATCAAAGATGCCCCGCCGCAAGCCCGGCGGTTCTACGAACCGCAAGAACTCAGCCCAACCCGCCACTCATAGTTCACCCCGCTCTTTCATGTGCGCCGTGCGCCTTCGGTGCATCTTGTTAATGCTGTTCGCCGCCAGAGGGGACGCAACGAGCTCCAACGAGTTGCAGTCCGCCGCGTGGGGTGGCGGCGAACTGCGCGGCTCAAAGAGCCGCAGAAGCCCGACCAAAAGCAAAGCCCAAAGCACCGCCCTGACTGTCGGGTTCGGCCTGTCGCCCACTCCCCCGAGCGGCTTCGCCGCTGGGCGACAAGCCCGGCGGTTCTACGAACCGCAAAAGCAACATTTTCTTTATTACCCAATCCGTTGGGTTCGTCCTCGGCGCGCCCCCCACGCGCCGCTAATGCGTCGCTCTCGCCGAGGACGGCGATTCTCTGAATCGCGCTATTCGCTCTTCGTTAAAGCGGGTCGAAGCCTGCGGGGCCCAAAACAAGCATGGCGAGTTGCGGGCCTCCGCGGTCGGAGGCTTCGGCCCGCGCGGCTCTGC